>JBAVIQ010000321.1:0-17857 GCA_049687035.1 Steroidobacteraceae bacterium | reverse complement strand
GCGTACCGGCAGTCGCCTGCTCGCGGTACTGGCGGTCGATCGCCAGTACTGCCCCGACCGAAGGCACAGGACCCAGGGCGGCTGGCGGCGCGGCGCCGACGTCGCGACCGCGAACCAGCATTGCGTGCAGGTTGGCGCGGATCGCCGCGGCGCGGCGTGGGCCGACACCCGGCACGTTCTCGAGCCTGCCGTCATGCGCGGCCAGCTCGAGTCCTTCGAGCGTGTCGAGGTGGAGTTCTTCGTGGATGCGTTCGGCGAGGCGATGTCCGAGACCCGGCACCACCGTGAACAAGGCGACGGGATCCGCGGTGCCGCGCAGCCGTTCCAGCTGCGACCAGTGGCCGGTGCGGACCATTTCGATGATCGCCGTCGCAATGCCTCGCCCGACGTGCGGCAGGCGATCGAGGCCTTCGACCCCTTCGCGATCGACGAGTCCCACTATTTCATCGGCAGGCAAGCGACCGATCGTGTCGGCGGCTTTGCGATAGGCGGCAACCCGATAGGGGTTGGCTCCCTGCGCGTGCAACAGGTCCGCAGCCTCACGCAGGCGATCGGAAAAGTCGAGCGCGTGCGAACCGGATGCGGACAAAGCGGCGGTCGCGACCGCGGCCTTTGCCTCTGCTGCAGTGACTCGTTCCATCTCCCGTTCGTCGCGCCCACGGGGGCGACCTGGATAACCGCTTGAATGCTCGCCCCGATTGCGAGCCGCGACCATTCGGGTTTTACGAGAGGCACGGCAAACCGACTATCATTCGCTGGAACGATTCCGGGAACGCTGGGGAACAGATCGTGCGCGCAGTGCTGCGCTGGCTGGGCCGAGCCGTGGGCTCTTTGCTGACGGCGTTGCTGCTCGTCGGCCTCGGGTTTTACCTGCATTTCCTGTGGGCCGGGCCCGAGCTGAAGCCCTGGCACCGCGTGCGTTTCACCGCCGAATTCACCGCTGCCGATTACGCCGCAGGTCGGGTCACGACGCTCGCGCAGTACCGTGCGCGCGAGCAGCTGCTTCTGGACCAAGTCCGGACTGACATCACGCAGCGCCTGGTCGCTGCCGACCGGCTGCCCTACAACCGGTTCAATCCGGGCAGCCTCAGCGACCCGAACGTCTGGGCGTTCAACTGGAATCGTACTTTCATCCTGCAGCCGGAAGGTGACGCCATCGGTGGCGTGCTGCTGCTGCATGGCCTGACGGACTCCCCGTACAGCCTGCGCAGCATCGGCCTGGCGCTGGCAGCGCGCGGCTATCGGGTCGTCGGCTTGCGCCTGCCGGGGCACGGCACGGCGCCGTCGGGATTGCTGACATTCGAAGTGGAGGATCTCGAGGCGGCGACGCAGCTCGCGATGCGTGACCTGCGAGCCTCGCTGGGTGAGTCGAAACCCATCCACATGATCGGTTACTCCAACGGTGCCGCGTTGGCCGTCAGCTACGCGCTCGACGCGAGGACGGATGCCACGCTGCCACGACCCGCAGGGCTGGTGCTGATCTCGCCCGCAATCGGCATCAGCAAGCTCGCCGCCATTGGCCGCATTCGTACCGGGCTGTCGGACCTGCAGGGTTTCGGACGCGCTGCGTGGCAGCTCATCGAATCCGAAGTCGACCCGTACAAGTACCAGTCGTTCAGCTTTCACGCCGCGGGCGAGACGCAGCGGCTCACGAGCGGCCTCACCAAGCGCATTGCTGCGATCGCGAGCAAGGGCCCGGTGCGCGGCCTGCCGTCGATCCTCGCGTTTGTTTCCACCGTGGATTCGACCGTCCAGGCGCCCGCTGTCATCGATTCGCTGCTCGATCGGCTCGCGCCCGATGGTCACGAACTCGTGGTCTTCGACGTGAACCGACTGTCGGTCGTGCAGCCGATGCTGGTCGCGGATCCGGCGCCGTTCACGCGGCGATTGCTGGCGCAGACACATCGCCCGTTCGCGCTGACACTGATCACGAACGCATCTGCCGGAACGCTGCAGGTCGCGGAGCGGCGATCGCCCGCGCTCGGAGCGCCCACGACCGAAACGCCGCTTGATCTTTCCTGGCCGCGCAACGTGTTCTCGCTGTCGCACGTGGCGCTGCCGTTCCCTCCCGACGATCCGCTGTACGGTTACGCCGCCTCAGTTTCGAGCCGCCATGTGCAACTGGGCCGGATCGAGATCCGCGGCGAAAACGGCGTGCTGAACGTCCCGAACTGGATGCTGACCCGGCAGCGCAGCAACCCGTTTTATTCCTACCTCGTCGAACGGATCGAGTCCTTCATGGCGGCCACGCCTTAGGTGCCGGCCCGGTCGTCTGGTAGGATTCGCGCAGCCGCGCAAGCGTGGGACGCGCGGACCAGAACGAAGAAGCAGAGGGGATCCGATCATGGCCGAAACGCCTGCCGCTGGCAGCCAACCGACGACAACGCCTGCAGCCACACGTCCGGTATCGCCGTCGAAGCCGCCGCGTCGCAGCTTCAAGTCGTTCTTCTGGGGCAGCCTGATCGGTGCGCTGATCCTGATCGGCCTCTATACGATGTTCATGCTGTGGTGGAGCTACTCCGAAGGCGAACGCGCGGGAGTGCTGCAGAAGTTCTCCAAGCGCGGCTGGATCTGCAAGACGTATGAAGGCGAGGTCGCACAGTACGTCGTCGGTGGCGTCGCGCCGCAGATCTGGTATTTCAGCGTCCGCGACCCGCTCATCGCCGAGCAACTGCACAAGACCGTTGGCCAGCAGGTGCGGATGCACTACGAAGAGCACCGTGGCTTGCCCACCACGTGTTTTGGCGAGACCGATTATTTCGTCGATCGCTTCGAGATCATCAACTCGCCGGAGCCGGCCAGGCCTTCCTCGGGACTCAGCGTCGAACCGGCCGCGGCGCCCGCGCCGGCACAGCCTGTCGCGCCACCGCCTGCGCAGCCCTGAAGATCAGTTGCCGGGGTGACGGCCGGCGGTCACTCGTGACACGGCGGGCACCGCGCCCGATTCGCGCTCTTCGAAGTCGAGGCAGACGATCCGGCCGCCTATTTCCGCCAGCGCGAACCTGGCCGGGATCGGGCCGCCGTGAAAGCGTGCGGTCAGCTCGCGCACGCAGCAGGATTCCACCGACAGGCCTTCGATTTCGTCGCTGAGCTGCAGCCGCTGGTTCTGCAGCTCGGGGCACGCATGCACCACGGACGCAGAAGCTTCCCAGCGATTGCGCGTCTGGACGATCGGCACCGGTCGCTGCAACGAGCCGCAACGCGGACAGTGCGGGTCGCGTCGGATTTCGAGCGAGGCGCCCTGGCCCAACGTTGCATCGAGCGTGGCGCGGCGCGCTACCGAGCCGTGCGATCCTGCTGCGATACGTGCGATCAGGGAGGCGGCCAATGCCCCTGCGACACTCGCTGTTGCGACGCGCGTGGCAGGACCCGCCGTGGCCGGGCCGTCTGCCACCGACAGCTTGAGCGCGGCGATCGGCATCGGCACGACGGCGCGCGACGATTCGCAATCGAAGCATGCAGAATCCGGCAGTGCGGCGAAAGGGTAGGCACCCACGATGGCGAGCGAGCCTTCCGTCCACGCCTGGACCAGGTTTGTGTTCGCCACGAGACACTTCTGGTTCATGCGCTGACGTGCGGTGGGGCTGTCGACGGTGCAGACGGCAAAGTCGTAACCCTGCAGGCGGGCCAGCGTCAGCGTGTCCCAGAAATCGCCGTCGTACACGATGTAACGGCTGCGCAGGGGATCGGCGACCCGAGGCTCGCGCTCGAACACGTCGACGCGGCCAATGCCCATCAGGCCCAGGTTGCGGATGAGCTCCGAGCCGATGCGACCCGCGCCCACGACCGCGATGGTCAGGCCTGCCAATGGCAATTTGCGGTCGGGTTCGGTCGCCATGCTGTCCCTGTCTTTCGCGGCGCATCCTGCGGTTGGTCAGCGAACTTCGTCCACCTTGACCCATGCCGAGTACTGCGTCAAATCGGAGCGCGTTCCCCAGGTGACCAGGCCGCTGTTGGAACCGCCAGAACTGTCGATGGAGCCGCCGATCTGCAGCCATTCGCCGAGTCGTCCGGTCACCGTCGTATTGACGCTGCCGGTTGCTACGGGCGCGTTACGGCCTTCATTTGGCAACCGCTGCTGACGCGACGAAATTTCGAGCGTCACGCGGTCACCGTTGACGCGCGGCGTAGCGTAAAAACCGGTCTGGACGTCGCGGAACCCGGTCGACTGCGAAACGACCGGCGGGTAGTAGACGCCGCCCGTGACCGTCATGGACGTAAACGGGCGCGATTGTCCGAGCGACACGTAGGTCTCATAGCCCTCGAGTGCCCGCACGCTCGAGACGTTGCGTATGTCGTCGCTGGCCGTGCCACTGCGGACGACGACCTGTCCGCCGGCGCTGGTCGCGGGCGGACGATTGACGCCGACCTGCACGTCGCCCGACCCGATCGTGCCGGAGCCGCGCACCGACGTGCCGCCGCCCTGCGCAGTCGTGGCCTGGCCGACCGTGATCAGCAGTTGACGCGGTGCGCGGTCGAGTCTCGCGACGGCTTCACGCAGCTGCCCGAGCGTCGCCGCATCTGCGCGGACGAAGAGCACATCGCCGGTGCCGGTGATGACCGAACCCCGCGGCACGAGCGGTTGCAGGATCGGCAGCAGGTCTTCAGCCGTGCGGTAGTGCAGTGGGATCGTTTCGAGCGACTCTGCCTGCACGACCGGCGCGACGGCCAGCACGAGGCTCAGGAGGCCGGTACACAGTGTCGGCAGGACGAATGCAGATCGCGCGGCGTGTGTCATGCGAGCGCTCGCTCAATAGTCTTGACGAGCAGGTCCATGCCCGCCGGCTCCTGATCGTGCCGACAGACGAAGCGCTGGTCAGGGCCGAGCTTGTAGTACCGGAACGGACCTCGATCGAGCGCAGCGACCGCTGCCTCGGGCAGTCGTGCAAACAGCATGTTGATCTCGACCTTGCCGACCAGCTCGACGCCCCGAATGGCCTGCAATCGCTGAGCGAGCCGGGCCGCGTTGGCATTGGACTGGCGCGCTCGCTCGAGCCAGCGGTCGTCGGCGAGGTAACGCTCCAGCTGGGCAGACAGGAAGCGCGCCTTCGACACGACCTGGCCGCCGCGCTTCATCAGGAACGGTACCCGCGCGGCCACTGTGGGCTCGAACACGAGCACGGCCTCGGCATTCATCGCCCCGTTCTTGGTCGCCCCGAACGACACGACGTCGATGCCGGCACGCCACGTCATCTCGGCCGGACTGCGGTCGAGTGCGGCGATGGCATTGGCGAAGCGCGCGCCGTCGAGATGCACGAGCAGTCCGTGGCGATGCGCAACATCGCTCAGGTCTTGCAGCTCCGCGATCGAATACAGCGTGCCGAAATCCGTCGGTTGCGTCAGGTTGAGCGCGAAAGGCTGCACACGCGTCGCGTTGCCACGGCCCGCCAGCGCGAGCGCTGCATCGAGCGTGGCCGCATGCAGCTTGTAGCCGTCGCCGGCGAGCCCGACGAGTTTTGCGCCGGTGAACAGTTCAGGAGCGCCGCACTCATACACGTTGATGTGCGCCGTCTCGTGGCAGTAGATCGCACCGTACGGATTCGCCAATCCGGCCAGTGCGACGGCATTGGCGCCCGTGCCAGTCGCCAGCGGGAACGCCACCAGCCCGTCGTGTTCGAACGCGTGGCGAAACCTGGCGGTCATCGCGTGCGTGAAGTCGTCGTCGCCGTACGGGGCGGCCGTGCCGCGGTTTGCGGCCACCAGCGCTTCGAGCAACTCGGGCGCGACGCCACCGACGTTGTCGCTGCGGAAATCGTAAACTTCGACGCTCATTGGACGCGTGAATGGACCTGTGACCGTGCACATCCTACTTGAGACCGGGCGGCTGCGGCTGCGTCGATTCGGTCCCGCTGACGCCGACCTGCTCGTGGCATTGGATGCGGATCCGGAGGTGATGCGCTACATCACCTATGGCCAGCCGACGCCGCGTTCGGCTTATGTCGAAACCTACCTGCCGCGGTGGTTCGCCATCTATGAGGCACAGCCGGGACTGGGGTATTTCGCTGCCGAACGCCGTGACACAGGCGAGTTCCTGGGCTGGTTCCACCTGCGCGACGACCGAATCGAGCCGGAGTACGTGGAACTGGGTTACCGGTTCCGGCGCTCAGCCTGGGGCTATGGGTATGCAACCGAAGGCGCCAGCGCGTTGCTGCAGCATGGATTCAGCGGGCTGGGCCTCGCAAGGATTTCGGCCCGCACGCTGCTCGGCAATCGCGCCTCGCAGCACGTGATGGAAAAGTGCGGGCTGCGGCGCGTCGGCGAATTCGTTTACGCCCAGGACGTCATCGATGGCCGCAGCGAAGAGGAGCGTGCGGCCGTGAAATACGCGATCACGCGGCCTGAGTGGGACGCGCTTTCGCGCTAAGGAATTTCTCGCAGTTCGTGCGGCCCACATCTTTCTCCGGCAGTTTGCGGCAGATCTCGCCCGTGCGTGCGCGCAGGGTGTCGAGCACCTTCGCGGCTGCACCGGTCTGGCCCCATTCCAGCAGCTTGGTGTCGAGCTGCTCGAGCCGCATGCGCGTGCGCTGGTAGAACGCGTCGGGCGAGCCGTCCAGTTCGCCAAGCACCGAGAGTCCCGCACGTTCGATGCCCTGTACGTCGTCGGGCGTCATCTCCAGCATGCCCACGAGATAGTTGTAACCCCACTGGAAACGCGTGGCCGGCCCCTTTGCGCCCGCGTAAGCACGCGCCAGCCAGTCCACGGCTTCCTGCTTGCGGCCCGACTTCTTGGCGAGGTCGGCCAGGTCGAGCATGAAGTAGTACGGGGCCCTGGACTTCTCGAGTTCGGCGGTCAGCAGCGTGCTGGCCTCGGCGTCGAGGCCCGCTTCCCAGTACAGGTTGGCAGCTGCGTTGAGCGCAGCCTGTCGCGGGTACCCCGCCGGCGTGGCCGCGTCCACGCGCGCGACGGCCTGGCGTGCTGCGTCGAGCAGTGCCGGCGGCAGCGGTGCGTCCGGAGCGTCGAGCATGGCGAGCATCACGCGCGCCCGAACGCGCAGCAATTCTTCCGCAGCCGACAGCGGCTTGGCTTCGCCACCGAGTTGGCTGAGCGCGTCGCCCCATGCGCGAGTGAGCTGGGTGCGTTCGGTCGTGCCGTCATTCGACAGGACGCCGATCGCATCCTTGGGACCGTACAGCAGGTTGTCGACGTTCGCCGCCTGCACGGCAGGTGACGGCAGCAAGGCCAGCAGCTTGCGGCGCGCGTCGGCGCGCTCGAGCCCATCGAGGGCTGGCTTGCCGGGTTCCGACGCAGCGGCAGCGGCACCGAGGTAATCGAAGAAGAATCGCGCGCATTCCGCCGGCAGTTCGGCGGGGCAGCGATTCGCGAGCGCGCGGAAAGTGGCCAGTTGCCGGTCGACCGGCAGCACGTGGCCGGCGTCGGTGCTCCACGAGTAGTACGCGAGCAGCTTCCAGTCGTTCGACGTAATGGCGCCGCCGCTGCCCGCGGCTGCAAGGATGTCGCTGACCGGACGCGCATCGGCGAGCGCGACGTCCAGAATCCTGGCGTAGCGCGCGACGTCGACGCCGCCCGGCAGGCGCGTGATTTCCGTTCCGTCCGGCTTGAACAGGATCATCGTCGGGTAGCCGACCACGCCGAAGCGCTCGCCGTGCTTCTGTGCACCGGGCGTGTCGCCGTCGAGGTAGACGGGCACGAACAGACGTGAGCGCTCCTCGAACTCGCGCTTGCTGAAGATCGTCATCTTGATCTGTGCACAGGGCGGGCACCACTCAGCGCCCCAGTACAGGAACACCGGCTTGTTGGCCGCCCTGGCAGCCGCAAACGCCGCGTCGACGTCGCCGCTGAACCAGTCGATGCCCGGCGGCAGGTGACTCGCGCCGGCGGCTGCCTGCGCGGCAGCTGCTGCAGGAACCGACTGCGGCTCGGGCGGGGGCGGCGGCTCGTCCTTGCGGCGGTCGCAGCCGGCCAGCAGGAGCGCGGCGACAGCGGTTCCGCAGACGACTGATTTCAGCTTCATTGCAGGGATTTCGCGCATGTGCGGCGAGGTTCGGGACGCGCAGGATACGCCGTACCCCCGGACGCCGCAAAAGCAGTCGTTGCGCCGGCCGGTGGCTGCATCTATCGTCCTGGACGTCCAAGGGAGACTGTCGCATGGCCGCTGACCAGGGCTCGTCCAGCAAGGCGATCCTTTACGCGCTGCTCGCCAACTTCGGCATCGCCATCACCAAGTCCGGCGCGGCGGCCTACACCAATTCGGGCAGCATGCTCGCGGAAGCGATCCACTCTTACGCGGATTGCGCGAACCAGCTGCTGCTGTTCCTCGGGCTCAAGCAGGCTGACAAACCGGCGACGCCGACTCATCCGCTCGGCTTCGGCAAGGCCACCTATTTCTGGAGCTTCCTCGTCGCAGTGTTACTGTTCAGCATGGGCGGGCTGTTCTCGATCTACGAGGGTTGGCACAAGCTCCACAACCCGGAGCCGCTCAACAAGGTGTGGGTCGCGCTCCTGGTGCTCGCCGTTGCCATCGTGCTCGAGTCGGGCAGCCTGTTCGGCGCGCTGCGCGAGATCGGCAAGATTCGCCGAGGCCGCTCGTTCGCCGACTGGTTCAAGCACACGCGCAATGCGGAACTCGTCGTCATCCTGGGCGAGGACATCGCGGCGCTCGCGGGTCTCGTGATCGCGTTCTCGTTCCTGTCGCTCGCAGCAGTGACTGGCGACACGCGCTGGGATGCAGCGGGCTCGATCGTGATCGGTGCGGTGCTGATCGTCGTCGCGATCTTCATCGCGGCCCGGATCCAGACACTGCTGATCGGCAAGTCGGCCGAGCCGCAGCTCGAGCAAAGTATCCGCGGCATCGTCAACCGCGACCTGGCGATCGAGGAATTGTTGCACACGATCACGCTGCAGATGGGCCCGAAAATCCTGCTCGCTGCGAAGGTGAAGATGCAGGCAGGCCTATCGATCGAAGAAGCCGTCGCCCACCTGAACGAGCTCGAGATCGAGATCAAGCGGCTGCACCCGGAGGTCGGCTGGTGCTTCGTCGAGCCCGACGTTACCGACTGATCGCGGCGAGTTCGTAGACGAGTCGCGCTGCGTGCTGCGCGTAGTCCGCCTGCGCGGCTGCACGGCCGTCTTCCGTGCAACCGACGTCGCCGGCGTCGTGGAGCGCGGTTGACGAGCCGCCGGGCCAGGCCAGGATTGCAAGGTATGTACGCAGCGCTCGCGGGCCGCACGACCTGGTGCCACCGTCGACCGCATCGACGCGGCCACGCCAGTCGCTCATGTCATTCTGTGCTTCGTTTACGTGTCCCGCTCCAGCACGATCTCTCCGCTGCGCACGACCATGCTGCACGGATTGAACCCGATCCAGTAGCCGAGTTCGTCGGGCGTATCGATCGACCACGCCGCGAAGTCGGCACGGAAGCCCGGCGCGATCTGGCCATGGCGATCGCCGAGCCCGAGCGCGCGGGCCGCATTGCGCGTGACGCCATCTAGCACCTCGTTGCTCGCCATGCCGAACAGCCGGCGCGCCATGTTCATGGCAGTCTGCAGCGATGCGCCGGGCGCCGAGCCGGGATTCGCATCGCTCGCGACGGCCATGGGCACGCGGTGCGTGCGGAACAGGTCGAGTGGTGGCAGGCGCGGATCGGCGAGGACGTAGTACGCGACGGGCAGCAGCACCGCGACGGTGCCGGCCCGCGCCAGTGCGATCGCGTCGTCTTCCGTCGCATACTCGAGATGATCGCAAGCGAGCGCGCCGTGACGGGCTGCCATGCGGCTGCCGCCGATGTTGCTGATCTGCTCGGTATGCAGTCGCACTGGCCAGCCGTGCGCTTTCGCGGCGGTGAAGAGCCGGTCGCACTGCGTCGCGCTGAACGCGATGCTTTCGCAGTAGGCATCCACCATGTCGATCAGTTGCTGCCCCCTCTCCGGCGCAAGCGGGAGAGGGTCGGGGTGCGGGCTCCGCTCCTGCGCGAAGCGCGGCAACCACTCGTGACAGATCAGGTCGATGTAGTCGTCCTCGCGTCCTTTGAATTCAGGCGGTGCCGCGTGGGCCGCGAGCAACGAAGTCACGACGGTCACGGGTAACCGCTGCTGCAGCGCGCGAGCCGCGAGCAGCATGCGACGCTCCGACTCGAAATCGAGACCGTACCCCGACTTGATCTCGACCGTCGTCACGCCTTCCTGCAGCAGCGCACGCAGGCGCGGCTCGCTGCATCGCACGAGTTCATCGACACCGGCGGCGCGAGTCGCACGCACGGTGTTCAGGATGCCGCCGCCTTCACGCGCGATGTCGGCGTAACTCGTGCCCGCAGTGCGGCGCGCGAATTCCGCGGCGCGCTGACCACCGAAGACGATGTGCGTGTGGCAGTCGATGAGTCCCGGCGTCAGCCAGCGACCCGCGAGCTCAATCGTGCGATCGGCTGCGATGCCGGCCGGCAGATCCTGCGCTGCACCGACCCACGTGATCGTGTCGTCTTCGGTGACGATTGCGCCGTCGACGAAGACGCGGCGTGCGTCATCGCAGGTGAGGAGGGAGAGGTGGTGCCAGAGGCTGCGCAAGGGGATGGAAAGGGGGAGGAAGGGGAGGAAGGGGAGGAAGGGGAGGAAGTGGTTAGTTGGAAAGTACGGCGAATTCTGCGATGGCGGTGCCTTCAATCCAGGAACGGGAGGTTCAGGCCGTTCTCGCGCGCGCAGTCGACGGCGATCTCGTAACCCGCGTCTGCATGCCGCATCACGCCCGTTGCCGGGTCGTTCCACAGGACGCGCTCGATACGGCGTGCTGCCGCCTCGGTGCCGTCGCAGCAGATCACGACGCCCGAGTGCTGCGAGTAACCGATGCCCACGCCACCGCCGTGATGGATCGATACCCACGTCGCACCACTCGCGGTATTGAGCAGTGCGTTGAGCAACGGCCAGTCGGCGACGGCATCGGAGCCATCTTTCATCGCCTCGGTCTCGCGGTTGGGGCTCGCGACCGAACCGGAGTCGAGGTGATCGCGCCCGATCACGATCGGCGCCTGAAGTTCGCCGCGCCCAACCATCTCGTTGAACGCCAGGCCGAGCCGGTGACGCTGGCCGAGTCCCACCCAGCAGATGCGCGCGGGCAGGCCCTGGAACTGGATGCGTTCGCGCGCCATGTCGAGCCAGCGGTGCAGGTGCGGATCGTCGGGGATCATCTCCTTCACCTTCTGGTCGGTGCGGTAGATGTCCTCGGGATCGCCGGACAGGGCAGCCCAGCGGAACGGGCCGATGCCGCGGCAGAACAGCGGCCGCACGTACGCGGGCACGAAGCCGGGAAAGTCGAACGCGTTCCTGACGCCAGCGTCGAACGCGACCTGGCGGATGTTGTTGCCGTAATCGAACGTCGGGATGCCGAGCTGCTGGAACTGCAGCATCGCCTGCACGTGTTGCGCCATCGACTGGCGCGCCGCGCTTTCGACGGCCGCCGGATCGCTGGCTCGCATGCGGTCCCATTGCTCGACGGTCCAGCCCTCAGGCAGGTAGCCGTTCACCGGATCGTGCGCCGATGTCTGGTCAGTCACGGCGTCGGGACGCACTCCGCGCCGCAGCATCTCAGGCAGCACTTCCGCCGCATTGCCGAGCAGGCCGACCGAAATCGCCTTGCCGTCGCGCGTCGCACGCGCGATCAGTTCGAGCGCTTCGTCGAGGGATTCGACGCCGACATCGAGATAACGTGTCTCGAGGCGCTTCCTGATCCGATCGCGGCGGCACTCGATCGCGAGCATCGAGGCGCCCGCCATGGTCGCCGCGAGCGGCTGTGCGCCACCCATGCCGCCGAGGCCCGCGGTGAGGATCCATTTTCCGGTCAAGTTGCCGTTGTAATGTTGACGACCTAACTCAACAAAGGTTTCGAATGTTCCCTGCACGATGCCCTGGCTGCCAATGTAGATCCACGAGCCGGCCGTCATCTGGCCGTACATCATGAGTCCCTTGCGATCGAGCTCGTGAAAGTGGTCCCACGTGGCCCAGCGGCCGACGAGATTCGAGTTCGCGATCAGGACGCGCGGCGCATCGGCGTGCGTGCGGAACACGCCGACCGGTTTGCCCGACTGCACCAGCAGCGTCTCGTCGTCGCCGAGATTGCGCAGGCAATGGACGATGCGGTCGTAGGACTCCCAGTCGCGCGCGGCGCGGCCGATGCCGCCGTACACGACCAGTTCCTCGGGACGCTCGGCTACGTCCGGGTCGAGGTTGTTCATGAGCATGCGCAATGGCGCTTCAGTGAGCCAGCTGCGGGCCGAAAGCTCGGGTCCGCGCGGCGCGCGGATCGGACCCCGCTGGGTCCGGTAGCGGTTCGAGTCGTTCATGGCCGGCGTTATATCATTCCGGCGTCACTGGAGCCGTCCGCTCCTGGAGAGCCGCATGATCCGCGCTTTTTTCATCCTCTCGCTGCTGCAGCTCGTCGCTTTCTGGAAGATTCTGCCGCGCATGGGGTTCCCAGCCTGGCTCGCGATAATGGCGTCGATCCCGCTCGTGAACCTGATCCTGTTCTATTACCTCGCGCTGTCGCCCTGGCCGCGCGAAGGCCGCTGGATCGGGCCGGGGGACGGCCAAGGCGACGCGAAATTCTGATAACGTTGCCCGGCATTCGCCGTGCGCCGCGCGGCACGTACTCACTTCAAGGACGCAGACATGGCCGGCCCGAACGCACCCGATCCCCGCATGGACGTGAACGACCTGTATCGCGAGGACACCTATTCCGATCGCAAGGTCGGCACGATCCGCGTGCTGACGCCGGTGAAGTCGGACGGCTCGACCGATCCGGCGCGCACTTCCGTCTACGTCGGCCAGGCGCAGATCATGACGCCGGCCGGTGTGCTGCCACTGTCGTTTGAAATCCCGGCAGCCAACCTCGCCGAGGCGTGCGCAGGCTTTGCCGAAGGCGCCAAGATCGCTTTCGACGAGACGATGCAGGAACTGCAGGAGATGCGCCGGCAGCAGGCGTCGTCGATCGTGATCCCGGACGCCGGCGCCGCCGCCGCGTTGGGCCAGGGCGCGCCGCCCCGTGGCAAGATCCAGTTCCCCTGAGGGGAAGTGATCAGGGGTCAAGGGTTAGGGGCTAGCCGGAGTGCGGGCCATGCCGGCCCAATTGTTCTCGACTCGCGTCTGGCGGCCAGCCTCCAGGCCCAACTCGCTAGCGATTACCACTAGCGGGGTACTGGATTTACCCAGTCGGCTCAGGCGTTTCCGTCAAAGTGAGAGGCAGTTCTGCTGCAAAGCAGCAAAATTGGTATAGGATCGGCTCAAGTCGATGTCCAGGCGCGCCGTTGCAGTAGACCAGGTCCGGGAACTGCACTGCCCGATGTCCGCCAGGCGGCACCCCAGGCACCGACGGAGGAGACGATCATGGAAATGTCCTGGATGGAAACCTTCCAACTGCTTGGCCTCGACCTCCTGGCCGTGATGTTGGTCGTACTCGTCGGTCTGGACTTAGTCGAACATGCGGTGCGTTCGGCCTGGGCGAGCACGCGCAGCCAGCTCCACCGGAGGCCTCAGCGCCCGAGTGAGGCGACGCATGTCGCGACGGTTTCCTGCGAATAGTCCGTAAAGCGCCCCTCGCGCGATTTGCGCTGCCGCCATTCCCACGGCGCCACCCGCTCGGCGGGTGGCAGGCGCCAGAGTCCCCGCCCCAGATCCCTCGCCGCTTTTTCATACGCGCAGTACGCGGGCTCGTCGGCATAACGGCGGTACGTCCATGCGTTGCCGGTCTTGATCATTGCCGCGTTGATGTCCTGGCCGTCGAGCCACACGCGCGCGACCAGCCGGTCGTAGCGATCCTGCTCGAACGGTTCCACCTCGACCGCCTTGCCGAAAATGAGTTGCGACAGCGCGGCCTTGGCCGCCTTGCCGTTCGGCTGCCCCGACTCCGGTGCATCGATCGCGTGGAAGCGGATCCGGATCATTCCAGACTCGAGGCGGATGTCGGCCGTGTCGCCGTCGATCACGCCGACGACGGTTCCGCGCAGGACGGGCAGGTCAGACGCAACGACCGGCGATCCCGCGAACAGCGGCAGCGTGAGCATGGCGACGACGGTTCGCAGTGTGCGCATCGCAGTATTCTGCCTGCGTGACAGGCGAATCTGCGGCAACTGCGGCCAAAATCGCGGCGGCAGTCCGTGGTGCAGCCGCTAGCGTGATGTGTGTCGGGCCAGGACGGCCCCCAAGGAGGTTCGCATGGACGCTTGCCCATTCCCCACGCCGGCACGTGCATCGCGGTGGTCCAGCGGCATCCGGTCGTCGGGCCTCACGCTGCTCTGCCTGGGCTTGCTGTGCGTCCCGCTCGGCGCACACGCGCGCAGTCGTGCCGCTGATGCCTGCAAACCCACCACGTCACGCCAGGTCTACGCCCCCCGCGGATTCCTCGGGTACGCCTGCCGCGACGATCGCTGTAGCTCGCACAAGACCGGGTTCGACTGGGCCGTGCGCAATGGGATCGCCGACGCCCGTACCTGCACTTCGCGCAACGATCCGGGGTTCGTGGAGGGATGTCGCGCCTTCGCCGAGGAAGCGGTGACCCCGGAACACGCCGGCTTCGAATGGGCGCGTGAAAACGAACTCGACGATACCTGCCATTGTGCAGGCGCGGGGCCGGGCTTCGAGTCGGGTTGCGCGGCCTACGTCACCGGGTTTGCGCAGTGAAGGTGGGACGAGTGGTGCCCGGCGTGCGACGAATCGTTACCGGGGCCGGGGCCGCCCCGCTAAGCTCCCGCGGTGACTCTCGACGACCTCCGCCGCAACCGCAACCTGCTCTTCTGGGCGCTGCACACGCTTGGCTGGAGCGCGTACCTGATTACCCAGTACCTGGGTGCGCTGCTGTATGAGAAGCCGACGTCCTACATCAAGGTCGTGTTCGCAGCGGCCGGCGGCGGCTTCCTGCTCTCGGCGCCGTTGCGCTACCTCTATCGGCGTCTCTGGGGGCAGCGGTTCGTCGTGGTCGTCCCGGCCGTGCTGTTCGCGTCCTGGTTCGTCGCGCTCGGCTGGCGCGTCGTCATCAATTCGTCGTACCTGCGCTGGGTCGAAACCGAGTCGATGGCCGGTGAGCCGTGGTACGGCATCTTCGTCGGCACCCTCAGCTCGACCTACCTGCTGCTGTGCTGGTCGGGCCTGTACTTCGGCATCAAGTACTACGAGGCGCTGCAGGAAGAGCGCGAATCGATGCTGCGTGCCTCCGCGCTCGCGCAGGAGGCCCAGGTGAAGATGCTGCGGTACCAGCTGAACCCGCACTTCCTTTTCAACACGCTGAATGCCATCTCGACACTGATCCTCGACAACCAGGGCAAGATCGCCAACCAGGCCGTCGGACGGCTGTCGGACTTCCTGCGGTACACGCTCGACCAGGACCCGATGAAGAAGGTCACGCTGCGGCAGGAACTCGACGCACTGAACCTCTATCTCGGCATCGAGCAGTTGCGGTTCGGCGACCGCCTCAAACTCGACTACGACATCGACGAGAGCGTGACGCAGGCCCTGGTGCCTTCACTCGTGCTGCAGCCGCTGGTCGAGAATTCGCTCAAATACGCCGTGGCGCCGCGCGAGGAAGGCGGCCGGCTGCGCATCGAAGCGCGCGAGGAGCAGGGCAAGCTGCGGCTCGTCGTGCAGGACGACGGTCCCGGGCTGCCGGTGGGCGTTGAACTCGGTGCCGGCCGTGGCGTAGGTTTCCGCAACACGCGCGAGCGGCTCGCCGTCCTCTACGGGGACCAGCAGAAACTCGCCGTGCGCTTTTCCAGGCCGGGCCTCCGGCTCGAGATCACGATGCCATTCGAACGGGCGACGCAACCGACATGACCATCCGCACCCTCATCGTGGACGATGAACCCCTGGCGCGGCGCGGCCTCGAACTGCGTCTGCGGGACGTGGCCGACATCACCATCGTGCGCCAGTGCGCCAACGGCCGCGAGGCGCTCGCCGCCATCGCCGAAGAAGCACCGGACCTCATGTTCCTCGACATCCAGATGCCGGGTCTGTCGGGGCTGGAGGTGGTCGCGCAGGTGCCACAGGAGAGCATGCCGATGGTCGTGTTCGTGACCGCGTTCGACCGTTACGCGATCAACGCTTTCGAAGCCCACGCGCTCGACTACCTGCTCAAGCCCGTGGACGACACGCGACTTGCCGCGGCCCTCGATCGGGTTCGCGCGCAGTGGCAGCAGAAGCTGGCGATCGCGCAGCGCGAACAATTGATGGCGCTGCTCGCCGACGTGCAGGGCAATGGTGAACTCTCGCCGGAAAACGCCGACCAGGCCGGCGCTGCCAGCGCGGCCGACGCGCGGCGCTACGCGAAGATGCTGCCGATCCGCTCGGGCCGCGAGACGATCCGTCTCGACGTGGCCACGATCGACTGGATCGACGCCGCAGGCGACTACATGTGCCTGCACGCGGACGGCCAGACGCACGTGCTGCGCGCCACGATGAAGGAACTCGAGGACATGCTCGATCCGCTCGTATTCCAGCGCGTGCACCGCTCCACGATCGTCAACCTCGCCCGCGTGCGCTCGCTGCGACCGCATCTCAACGGCGAATGCTTCCTCAAGCTGCTGTCGGGGCAGGAAGTGAAGTTGAGCCGCAGCTTCCGCGACAAGGTGGAGCTGCTGCTCGACCGGTCCGGTGTGGCGCCAAACGCCCACCGCGCGTGATCGGCTGGCGTCCTACAGTTGCGCGGCGAGCCGCGATCCCTGGTCGATCGCCCGCTTGGCGTCGAGTTCGGCGGCAACGTCCGCGCCGCCGATCTTGTGCACGGCGATCCCGGCGTTCTGCAGCGGCTCGTACAGATCGCACAGTGGCTCCTGTCCAGCGCACAGCACCACGTTGTCGACTTCAAGCAGCGTGGGATGGGTGCGGGCCTCGCCGAAACTCACCTGCAACCCACGCTCGTCGATGCCCTCGTAGTTCACGCCGCCCAGCATCTCGACGCGCTTCATGCGCAGCGCCGCCCGATGAATCCAGCCGGTGGTCTTGCCGAGGCCCTTGCCGAGCGGCGTGGCCTTGCGCTGCAGCAGATACACGTGTCGCGCCGGCGGTTCGGCGGCAGGCGCGGCCAGTCCGCTGCGCGCCATTTCCGGGTCGGTGACGCCCCATTCGCGCTGCCATGCAGAGAGATCGAGAGCGCTCGAATGCTTGCCCGAGACGAGGAACTCCGCCACGTCGAAGCCGATGCCACCTGCACCGATCACGGCGACGCGTGGTCCGCATTCGTGTCGGCCCAGCAGGACGTCGGCATACCCGAGCACGCGCCCTGAGGCGCGGTGTGCATCGGCGCCGGGAATGTCAGGATTGCGCGGCGTCACGCCGGTCGCCAGCACGACTTCGTCATACCCGCCTTCGCGCAGCAACGGCACGTCGGCGCGCACGCCGAGGCGCACGTTGACGCCCGTGACCTGCAATCGTCGCCGGAAATAACGCAGCGTCTCCGCGAATTCTTCCTTGCCCGGTACGCGCCTGGCCAGGTTGAACTGGCCGCCGATTGCGGCGGCGGAGTCGAGCAGATCGACCTGGTGGCCCCGCTCGGCGAGCACCGTGGCGCATGCCAGTCCGGCGGGGCCGGCACCGACGACCGCGAACTTGCGCGGTTTCGGCGTCGGTTCGTAACGCAGTTCCGTTTCGTGGCCGGCGCGCGGGTTGACCAGGCACGAGGCGATCTTGCGCTGGAAGACGTGGTCGAGGCAGGCCTGGTTGCAGGCGATGCACGTGTTGATCTCGTCGGCGCGCGACTCGGCGGCCTTGCGCACCCACTCGGGGTCGGCGAGGAAGGGCCGGGCGAGCGAGACGAGGTCGGCGCCGCCGTCGGCGAGCACCGTGGCGCATGCCAGTCCGGCGGGGCCGGCACCGACGACCGCGAACTTGCGCGGTTTCGGCGTCGGTTCGTAACGCAGTTCCGTTTCG
>JBAVIQ010000320.1:0-5893 GCA_049687035.1 Steroidobacteraceae bacterium | reverse complement strand
GCGGAAGTTCTGGTCGGACTTGATCTCGGGATACTTCTCGACCACGACCATCAGGCGCGAGAGCGCGCTCGACAGCTCGCCCTGCGCAGCCTGGAACTGCTGCAGCGAAGCAGGGTCGTCGGCCTTCACCTGCACCTGCGTCGCCTTGGCGCGGGCCTCGGTGACGCCGATGAGCACGGCCTGCTCCTGCGCGGCGAAACCCTTCACCGTGTTGACGAGGTTCGGGATCAGGTCAGCGCGGCGCTGGTACTGGTTGACGACTTCGGACCACGCCGACTTCGTCGCTTCGTCCTGCACCTGGATCGTGTTGTAACCGCAGCCGGACAGCAGCAGGGCCGCCGCCACCAGCAAAAGCGCTTGCAAGGCTCGCATCGGAACGTTCTCCTTGATAACCGACAGCCCCACCCCGGATCGAATGCGACATTACCAGATTCGAATTACCAGATCCGGACGACCTGTTCAGGCGGCAGGTACATCTGGTCGCCCTCCTTCACGTCGAACGCCTCGGCGAACGCCGGCATGTTGCGCAGGATGCCGTTCGTGCGGTACTCGCTCGGGCTGTGCGGGTCCGTCTTCAGGCGCTTGCGCAGCTCGTCTTCGCGGATGTTGTGCGCCCAGACCTGGCCCCAGCCGAGGTAGAAGCGCTGCTCGCCGGTGAAACCGTCGAGCACCGGCGCGTCCTTGCCGTTCAGTGCGATCTGGTATGCCTTGTGGGCCACGGCCAGGCCGGAGAGGTCGCCGATGTTCTCGCCGAGCGTGAGCTGGCCGTTGACATTCATTCCGGCAATCGGGCTGAACGCGTCGTATTGCTTCACGAGAGCGTTGGCCCGCGCAAGGAACAGCTCGTTGTCCTGCTCGGTCCACCAGTCGCGCAGCATGCCCTTGCTGTCGAACTTGCGGCCCTGGTCGTCGAAGCCGTGGCTGATCTCGTGGCCGATCACCGCGCCGATGCCGCCGTAGTTCACGGCGTCGTCCGCCTTCATGTCGAAGAACGGCGGCTGCAGGATCGCTGCCGGGAACACGATTTCGTTCGCGAGCGGGTTGTAGTAGGCGTTGACTGTCTGCGGCGTCATGCCCCACTCGGTCTTGTCGACCGGCTGGCCGACCTTCTTCAGCTCACGCTGCACGTTCACTGCACGCGCGCGCAGCACGTTGCCGAGCAGGTCGTCCTTATGGGTGACCAGGCCCGTGTAGTCCTTCCACTTGGTCGGATAGCCGACCTTCACCGTGAAGTTGGCGACCTTGTCGTGCGCGGCCTTTTTCGTTGCCGGGCCCATCCAGGCGAGCTCGTCGATCGAGACATCGAACGCCTTGAGCAGGTTCGCGACCAGCACGTCCATGCGCTGTTTCGCTTGCGGCGGGAAATGGCGCTGCACGTATGCCTTGCCGAGCAGGTCGCCGGTCGAGCCTTCGAGCTCGCCGAGCGCGCGCTTCCAGCGCGGCTTGATCTGCGGCGTGCCGGACAGCGTGCGCTGGTAGAATTCGAAGTTCTCGTCGACGAACGCCTTGCTGAGGTAAGGCGAGTATGCGTCGATCAAGCGCAGCGTCAGGTAGTCCTTCCACGTGGCGAGCGGCACGTCGTTGACGACCTTGCCTACCTCCTGGAAGTAGTCCTTCTGCGTGAGCACGATCTGCCCTGATCCCGGCAGCGTCATGTGCGTGAGCCAGGCCGACCAGTCGAGGCCCGGCGTCGCTTTCATCGCGCCTGCCACCGAAGTCGGGTTATAGAGCGCCTCGATGTCGCGCATCTTCACCGCCGGCCATGAGGCCTTGGCGATGCGGGTCTCAAACGCCATCAACTTCTTCGCAACCGCGGCCGCATCCTTGCGACCGGCGAGCCTGAACACGTTGTCGACGTGCCGCTCGTACGCGCCGCGGATTTCCGTGAAGCGCTGTTCCTGCGAGAAATAGTAGTCGCGCTCGGGCAGGCCGAGGCCCGACTGCGTCACCCACAGGGTGTTCAGCTCCGGGTTCTTCGCGTCGGCGAAGACCTGCGCCCCGATCGGGTTGTCGATCAGCAAGAGCTGCGCGCGCGCGAGATACGCGAGCAGTTGCTTGCGGTCCATGATGGCGGCGATCCGGTCGAGCTCGGGCTGCAGCGGCGTGAGGCCGAGCTGCTCCACCTTCGCCTCGTCCATGTAGCTCGTGTAGAAATCGCCGATCAGCTGCTGGTCGGAGCCCGCAGCGGCACTGGCCGCGGCGGCTTCTTCGACGATCACACGCAGGTTCTTCTCGGCCTCGTCGGCAAGCAGCGTGAAGGCGCCGTAGTTCGACTTGTCGGCCGGGATTTCCGTGTTCTTGAGCCAGGTGCCGTTGACGAACCGGTAGAAGTCGTCCTGCGGGCGCACAGCGCGGTCGAAATTCTGCAAGAACAGGCCGGACCTCAGCGCGGGCGTGGCCGGTGCAGCTGCGACCGCAGGGACGGCCGGGGCGGCGGGCGGCTCAGGCGCCCGCGGCGTCGCGCAGGCAGCGAGGGTGATCGTCAGGGCAACGGGCAGGGACCAACGGAACTGCATTTCTCAGGACTCCGTAACCGGTATGGGACGCGGCCGCTGCGGGCCACGAGGCCGACGAGTATAGAGGAATCAGTTGCGACCCAACCGCAGGTGGATCGGCCAGTTGAGACGAAGCGTGCCGTCCGCAGGCCAGAGCGTTGCGAGCTCCGCTGCGACGGCCGGCAGCGGGTCCCGGCCGGGGTGAGCGTCCCGATAGCGCTGCACTGATGACCACGACGCCAGGAAACCGATCGCCTGCTCCAGCGACCATTCGTTCTGCAGCTGGAACGACGGCACGATCTCCTCGGCCCAGGGAAAGGGGAGCGTCTGGTACGCCTCCTCGACGTAGCGGCGTTCCGGCGGCCAGTAGTCGCCGACGACGTCCTCGTAGAACCGGTCCACGATCGTGTCGATCGCGGCACCGGCCTGGAATCTTTCATACGTCCAGACGGCGATGACCCCGCCCGGCTTCAGGACGCGGCGGCATTCGGCGTGGAAGCGATCGAAGTCGAACCAGTGCACGGCCTGCGCGGCGGCCACCAGCGACACCGACTGGTCCGGAACCGGCAGGTGCTCGGCCGTTGCCAGCTCGTAACGGACGTTCGGGTGCGGTTGCGCCCGCTCGAGTTGTGCACGACTGCCGTCGACCGCGACGACCGCATCGAAGTGCCCGGCCAGCGCGATCGCCGCCTGACCGTTGCCGGTGGCGCAATCGACGGCCAGTGCGCGATCCGGCGCACGGGACGCGACCCATGCGATCAGGTCGGCGGGATACCCCGGCCGGTAGCGGCTGTAATCCGCGGACTGCCGCGAGAAATGGTCCTTGAACGTCGTGGTTGTCGCCATGCGCCGCGATGGTGCGCGCGAACCGCGACGCGTGGCAATCGGCGAGCCACTACAATCACGTATTGGACCGTGCAAGGAACAGCCCCGTGGATGGAATCAAGGTCGTCGACATTGCCCACGCGATCCAGCTCGCGCTCGCACCGGTGTTCCTGTTGTCCGGCATCTGGGTGTTCCTCGGTGTGCTGGCGAGCCGTCTCGCGCGCATCGTCGACCGCGCGCGCAGCATGGAGAAGGAGCTGCGGTTGCCTGAGGCGCGCGAAGCCGACCGCATCCGCAGCCAGTTGCAGGCGCTGTCGCAACGCGCTCGCTACATCAACATTGCGATCACGCTCGGCACCATCGCTGCGCTGCTGGTGGCCATCGTCATCGCACTGCTGTTCTCGAGCACGTTCATTCCGCTCAATCTCGCGCCGCCGCTCGCGCTGCTGTTCGTGCTGGCGATGTGCGCACTGGTCGCCGCGTTCGTGAGTTTCCTGTTCGAAGTGCGGGTCGCAATCGCGGTGCTCAGGATCGGCGACGTCTAGCGGCGTTCGAACACGACATGGCCGCCGATGAGCGTCATGTCGACCTCGATGGCGTGGATGGCCAGGGGATCGGTCGCGAACAGGTTGCGGCTCAGCACGACGAGGTCGGCGAGCTTGCCGACGGCGATCGTGCCGCGCTCGGCTTCGTCGTGGAGCAGGTAAGCGCCCGACGCCGTATACGCGACAACGGCTTCGGGCAGCGTCACGCGCTGCGCGGGAATCCAGGAGGTATCTTCGACGCCGTCCGGGTTCTTGCCGCCCGGATAGCGCCGCGTGACTGCGGTCTCAATGCCGTCAAGCGGATCCATGCCGGTCACCGGCCAATCCGAGCCCCAGACGAGCGTGGCCTGGGCGTCGAGCAGGGAGCGCGTCAGGTACAGGTTCGCACTTCGTTCGGGGCCGAACATCTTCGTCGCGAACACGGTCTCCCACGGATCGCCCCGATTCCAGAGCGGCGACATGTTCGCGACGACGCCGAGCGCCTTGAAGCGCGGCAAGTCGGCAGCATCGATCATGGCGAGGTGGGCCAGGGTGTGGCGCGAATCGCGCACGCCGTTCACGCGGCGGGCTTCCGCAAACGCGTCGAGCGATGCGCGCACCGCGCCGTCACCGAGCGCATGCACATGAATCTGGAAGCCCTCGGCATCGAGTCGAGTAACGATGCGCTTGAGACGATCGGGTTCGAGGAACAACTTGCCGTGCCCGAACTTCTCTGGTTCGTCGCTGTACGGTTGCAACAGCGCGACCGTGTGTGAACCATAGGCGCCGTCGAGCACGATCTTCACGCAGTTGGCGTCAATAGACGTGTCCGTGAACGCCTTGCGTCGGCTCATGAGGTCGACGACCTGACGATCGTCGCCCAGCGCGGGATCGTAGTACTGGCAGATAGCTGCGCGCTGGTCGATGCGGCCGTCCCGTGCGAGCGCAAGATACGCCTGCAGCAAGGCTGGACTCGACAAGGCTTCCATGAATGCCGTGATTCCGTTGCGCTTCAGCTCGTTCAGCGCCGCGGCGAGGTCTTCGGCCATTTCATCCGTCGTCAGCGGCGGGATGACGCCGCGCACGACGTCCATCGCCGCCTCCTGCAGCACGCCCGTAGGGCGCCCCGCCTCGTCCCGCTCGATCCGGCCGTTCGGCGGGTCCGGGGTGCCTGCCGCGACGCCGGACTTCGCCAGCGCCAGCGAGTTCGACCAGCCCATGTGCAGCGAGTTGTTCGTCAGAAAGGCTGGTCGGTCCGGCACGAGGGCATCGAGCATTTCGCGCGTCGGCTGGCCGCTCGGCAGGAACGCCGCCTCGTCCCAGCCGGTGCCGACGATCCACGCCTTGCCGGGATGCGACGCCGCGAAGCGATGGATGCGCTCGAATATATCCTCACGGGTCTTCAGTCCGCCGAGGTCGAGCGCCGTGCCTGGATTCGGCACGTCGCCAGGATGCAGGTGCGAATCCTGGAAGCCCGGCAGCAGTGTCCGTCCCTGCAGGTCGATGACGCGAGTCTTCCTGCCGACATACTGCCGCGCAGTGTCATCGGTGCCTACGTAGACGATGCGGCCTTGCGCTAAGGCTATGGCAGCAGCGGTCGGCTGGGCAGCATCGACGGTGTAGACGGCTCCATTCAGGAAGACGATGTCGGCCTGCCTGGCTTGCGCCGTGCCGGCGGTGGGCACACAACAACAAGCGATGACGACACCAAGGATGTGGGCTCGCATGTCCAGCCTCCGAACGAACATTGACGATGTGCGTGGCCGGGGCGACCGCGCCTACGCCCGGATATCACGGATCATATCGGAGTGTGGAGCGTGTCGATTCCGGGAGGACGAAGCCAGCGTCCGGCAAGAAAAAAGCCCCGGGCTCTTGGAGACCGGGGCTGGAGGGGGCGAACTTTGGTCGAAGGGAAGGGAAAAGTCCGCCAGGGGAACCGTTGCGACGTGGCGCTCAGTGCAGCCTTGCCCACTGCAGGACCTTGATGTCCTGCTGCGCGCGGCCGAAGTTGCGTGCGATGATCCGGGTCGCTTCCTTCATGCCCTTGTT
>JBAVIQ010000319.1:0-5394 GCA_049687035.1 Steroidobacteraceae bacterium | reverse complement strand
GGGCAACTCGACGCCGATGACGGACGGCGCCGCTGCGGTGCTGCTGGCGAGTGAAGACTGGGCCCGCGCCAGGGGACTGTCGGTGCAGGCCTACCTGACGTTCGGCAAGGTGGCGGCCGTCGATTTCCTGCACGACGAAGGGCTGCTGATGGCGCCGGTCTATGCCGTGCCGCGCATGCTGGACGACGCGGGGATCACGCTGCAGGACTTCGATTTCTACGAGATTCACGAAGCGTTCGCGGCCCAGGTGCTGTGCACGCTGGCGGCGTGGGAGTCGACGGAGTTCTGCCGCGACCGGCTGGGCCGCGAGCGGGCGCTCGGCTCGATCGATCGTGCGAAGCTCAACGTGAATGGCAGCAGCCTCGCCGTGGGCCACCCGTTCGCGGCGACGGGCGCACGCATCGTCGCGACGCTCGCCAAGTTGATCGATCAGCGCGGCCGCGGCCGCGGGCTCATCTCGATCTGCACGGCCGGTGGCATGGGCGTCACCGCGATCGTCGAACGCTGAAGCCCCTATAATCGCGCTCTCGCCGCCGGCAGGAAGCAACGACGTGTCCCTTCGCTCCAACGCTTTCGTCCTTGGGTTCGCCGTGATACTGGCTTTGCAGGGGCGTGTTGCGGCGCCCCCGTTCCCTACCGGCACCAGGCAGCGGCTCGAAGCGAAGGTCGACCGCCGGATCGCGGCTCGCCACTGATGCCGTCAGGAATGTCACGAAACCGTTTGCCGCTGCCACTGCTGGTCGCCACGCTGGCATTGACGGCATGCGATTTCGCGCCGGAGCCGTCGACGCGAGCCGAAGAAAAGCCTTCGGAGTTGTCCGCACCCTTGCGTGCGTCCAACGCTGAAGCGGCCGAGCTGTATCGCGTCGTCGAAACGTATTTCGACCAGTACCTCGCGCTGAATCCCATTCTTGCCAGCGAACTCGGTGACCACCGCTTCGACGATCGCTTCGGCGACTACCTCAGCATGAGCTGGATGGCGGATTCGCTCGGTATCGAACAGGAGTCGCTCGAGAAGCTGCAGGCGATCGATCGCAAGCAGCTGACCGGTGAAGACCTCGTCACGTACGCAGCGTTCAAGCGCCAGCGTGAACTCGGCATCGGCGGGTACCGGTATCCGAGCGAACTCCTGGCGATCAACTCGGTCTCCAACTGGCCGGGGGTCTTTGCGCAGCTCGGTTCAGGCCAGGGCGCGCATCCGTTCCGGACGACGCGCGATTACGACAATTTCCTCGCGCGCATGGATGGCTTTGTCGTCTGGGTGGATCAGGCCATCAACAACCTGCGTGCAGGCGTCACCAAGGGCGTGGTGCTGCCGCAGATCGTGGTCGAGCGCACGCTGCCGCAGCTCGAGGCGTTTGGCCGGCTCCAGGACCCGCAGCAAACCGTGTTCTGGCAGCCGCTGCTGAACTTCCCGGCCGGTCCGAGCGTGGTCGACCGCCGGCGCCTGCTGCAGGCCTACGACGAGAAACTGCGGACGAAGGTATTGCCCGCCTATCGGCGTCTGCACGATTACCTGGCCCAGGAATACCTGCCCAAGGCGCGCGACACCGTGTCGTGGTCGAACCTGCCGAGCGGGGACCTCTGGTACGCGTACCTCGTGCGGTACTACACCTCGACGGACATGACGCCGGAGGACGTGCATGAACTCGGCCAGCGCGAAGTGGCGCGGTTACGTGCAACTCTCGTGGGTCTGCAGGGAGCGCTTGGCATCGCGGGTGAGCCGCGGACCGTGTTCGATGCGCTGCGTGTGGACCGGCAGTTCCAGTTCGGCAATGCCCAGTCAATGCTCGCGGGTTACGCGGCGCTGCACGAGCGCGTCGATGCGCGATTGCCCGCGTTGTTCCTGCGCCGGCCGCAGTCGACTTTCGAAATCCGGCCGATCGAAGGTTTTCGTGCGGCTTCCGCTACAGGTGCCTCGTACTCACCGCCGAATGCCGGACGCGCGGGCGTCTTTTTCGTGAATACCAGTGAGCTCACGTCGCGCCCGTCCTATGCGATGGACGCACTGTACCTGGGCGAGGCCGTACCCGGTCACCTCTACCGGGCGGCGATCGCGCAGGAGACGCCGAATCTGCCGCGGTTCCGTCGTTTCGGTGACGACGCTGCGTTTGTCGCGGGGTGGGCGCTATACGCGGAGTCGCTTGGAGCCGAACTGGGGCTCTATACGGACCCGTACAGCCAATTCGGCGCTTTGAACGCGGAGCTATGGCGTGCGGCGGCCCTAGTGGTCGACACGGGCCTGCATGCGAAGGGCTGGAGCCACCAGCGTGCGAGCGAGTACCTGCGCGCCAACACGGCGCTCGGCGAAGCAGACATTGCCGCCGAAGTCGATCGCTACATCGCCTGTCCCGGCCAGGCGCTCGCCGACAAGGTTGGTCAGCTCAAGATTCTCGAGCTGCGGCATCGGGCCGAGCAGCGACTTGGTGAACGCTTCGACCTGCGCGAGTTCCACGAACAAGTCATCGGCCGCGGGTCGCTGCCTTTGTCCGTGCTCGAAACCAGGATCAATCGCTGGATCGACACGCGCCGCTAGCGGCGCGGAGCGACGAATCAGTAGCCGTAGCCGTCGGTACGGATTTCGTCGAGTTCGTCGCCTACGAAGCGCAGCTTGCGCAGCAACTTGTTGGTGCCGAAGTTGTAGGTCCACACTTCCACGGGCATGTCGATGACACCCGGGCCGTAATAGTCGTAGCGGCCGTAACCGTAACCATACTCGTAGTGGGCCGCGCGCCGGATCACGCCCTGGAAACTGACGCTGGACGGCTCGCCGCACAGGGAGCGAACCTTGTCCTTGCCGTCGCTGACGCTGATGAGCTTGCTGCCGCAGCGCATGGAGTCCTCGGCGCGCGCGGGCGTAGCTGCCAGCGTGCCAACGCCTGCGGTCGCAAGAACAAGGACTGCCAGGTAGCGCACAGCGCAAGCATAGCCGCTGTCCGCCAGCCCCGCCGCAGCAAAGTCGGGCGGGCTGGCTGGAGTTCGAGCCCCTTCGTATCACATAAGTATTTGAATTCAGACAGTTATATGGCTATTCGAAACCCGCTCAACGAGGCCGCGGCAGAGGCCTTTGACAGCCAGGTCGGGGTTCGCGTCAACCGTCGATCGACGTCTAATGTCATGCCCAGCGCGTGGCCGGGACCGTCAGGCCGTTCTGCTACCCTACCGGGCCCTGTAATGGCGGCTGAGCCCACGATGCCCCTGGATCGAGCCTTCGAAAAACGCCTGGCTGGCGTCATCAACGCCCGCGCCCGTGGCGTGCTGCAGGGCGGGCTCAAGGGTGTGGAGCGGGAATCGCTGCGGGTGACGCCGAAGGGGCAGATCTCGAAGGCCCCGCATCCGCGGACACTGGGGTCGGCGCTCACCAACGAGCATGTCACGACCGATTACTCCGAAGCGCTGATCGAACTGGTCACGCCTCCGTTCGCCCACACCTGGGAACTGGTGCAGTACCTCGCCGACCTGCATCGCTTCGTCTACACGAACCTGCCCGACGACGAACTGCTCTGGGCCACGAGCATGCCGTGCGCCATCAAGGGCGAAGCAAGCATCCCGATCGCGCAGTTCGGCTCGTCGAACGTAGGTCGCATGAAAACCGTTTACCGAGAGGGTCTCGGCCACCGCTATGGCCGTGTGATGCAGGCCATCGCCGGCGTGCACTTCAACTACTCGTTCCCGGAGCACTTCTGGCCGGTGCTGGCAGACGTGCTGCAGCCCAGGGACTCCGGGCAGGCCTTCCGCTCCGACTCTTACTTCTCGCTGCTGCGCAATTACCGGCGGCATGGCTGGATCGTGCTGTACCTGTTCGGCAACTCGCCGGCTATCTGCCCGTCGTTCCTGCAAGGGCGCAAGGTCGACGGCCTCGAGCCGCTCGAGCCCGGCAGCCTGTATGCGCCGTACGCCACCTCGCTGCGCATGAGCGATCTCGGCTACCGCAACAAGAGCCAGGCGGGACTCAACGTCTCGGTCAACAGCCTCGATCATTACGTGCGCGACCTGACGGCCGCGATCAGCACGCCGAATCCCGAGTACGAGAAGATCGGCGTGCAGGTCGATGGCGAGTACGCCCAGCTCAACGCCAACATCCTGCAGATCGAGAACGAGTACTACAGCTTCATCCGTCCGAAGCGCGTCACCCAGAGTGGCGAGCGTCCGACGAAGGCGCTGCAGCGCGCGGGCGTGCAGTACGTCGAGATGCGCTCGCTCGACGTGAGCGTCTTCGATCCGGTGGGCGTCAACCAGAACAAGCTGCGGTTCCTGGAGGCGTTCGCGGCCTTCTGTGTCCTGCGCGACAGCCGCGCGATCGAGAACTCGGAGCAGGATGAACTCGACGGCAACCACGCCATCGTTGCACGCGAAGGCCGCCGGCCCGGCTTGTCGCTGCGGCGCGATGGTCGCGACGTCCAGTTGAGGGACTGGGCCGCCGAGATCATCGACTCGATGCGCGGCATCTGCGAACTGCTGGACGAGGGCGATGCGCAACGACCGTACCTCACTGCGCTCGAGTTGCAGGAGGAAAAAATCCGCGATGTTTCGTTGACTCCGGCGGCGCGCTCGTTGCACGAAATGCGCACGAACGAGGAATCCTTTTTCAACTTCGCGCTGCGCATGTCGAAAGTCCACCAGTCCTACTTCAAGGACCTGCTCTCCCCGAACTCGTCCCGGCAGGAAGAGTTTGCCGCCGAGGCGGCCGAGTCGATCGAGCAACAGGCGCGTATCGAAGCGTCGGACACGCTTTCTTTCGAAGAGTATCTTGCCCGCTATTTTTCGGCGTGAACCAGACAACCGTTGCGGTGCGAGCAGAGCCAGGTCGCCTGGCAGCCAGGGGCCACCACCCCGCTGCCCTCACTCCAGTCCTCCCCCGTTGCAGCAGGAGACGGGGCAATCAGAGGATTCCGGTCGTCATCCGGCCCAGCGCATCGATCGACCCGCGCAGCATTCCGCGCGAGTTGAACGGCAACGCCAGCATGCCGTCGCGCCCGACGACGATCACGCCGCCTTCGCCCCCCATCCGCCGCAACTGCTCGTGGACCACGATGTCCGCGGCTTCACGCACGCTCTTGCCGGCGTAACGCATCAGCGATGCGATCTCGTGCGCGACCGTTGCGCGGATGAAGTATTCGCCGTGACCGGTCGCCGAGACGGCGCAGCAGTCGTTGGCCGCGTAGGTGCCGGCCCCGATCACCGGTGAATCGCCGACCCGTCCCCAACGCTTGGCGGTCATGCCGCCCGTGGACGTCGCCGCGGCCAGGTTGCCTGCGGCGTCGAGCGCCACGGCGCCGACGGTTCCCATCAGGGATTCACGGAAACTGCCGGCACTTGCATCGAGAGCGGCCGCCAGCTCACGCTGCCGTCGCTCGGTGACGAAATAGCGGTTCGCCACGGGCTCGAGCCCCT
>JBAVIQ010000318.1:0-5991 GCA_049687035.1 Steroidobacteraceae bacterium | reverse complement strand
CCCAGATCTTCTCGTCGGCTTCGCGTTCGTCCGCCAGCGCTTCGATCGTGGCGAGCACGTGGTCGAACGCTTCCTGCTTCTTCTCGTCCTCGGACTTGGCGCGGGACGGAGTCTTGCGGGACGGCTCAGCAGCCGAGGCAGGCGCGTCGGTTGCATCGGATGCCTGGGGTACCGGCGCTGCGGCCTGTGGAGCTTGTCTCCCCGCGGCAGTCTGTTTGCCGGCGGGTGCCGCAGCGGGTGCCGAGGAGGGCTGCTTCTTGCGCCGGCTCCGCTGCTCTTCCTTGCGCACGAGATCGTCGTAGTAGATGAACTCGTCGCAGTTGGCAATCAGCAGGTCCGACGTCGAGCTCTTCACGCCCACGCCGATGACGAGCTTGTTGTTCTCGCGCAGCTTGCTCACGAGCGGCGAGAAGTCCGAATCGCCGCTCACGATCACGAACGTGTCGACGTGCGACTTGGTGTAGCAGAGGTCGAGCGCATCGACGACCATGCGGATGTCGGCCGAGTTCTTGCCCGACATGCGCACGTGCGGGATCTCGATGAGCTCGAACGAGGCTTCGTGCATCGGCCCCTTGAACTCCTTGTACCGCTCCCAGTCGCAGTACGCTTTCTTGACGACGATGCTGCCCTTCAGCAGCAGGCGCTCGAGCACCTTGTCGATGTCGAACTTCGCGTAGCGCGCATCGCGCACGCCCAGGGCGACGTTCTCGAAATCGCAGAACACCGCCATGTTGTTGATCGTGGGTTTGGCCATGCGTGTAATCCTACACCCGAGTGGCGACCAGGAACGCGGCGAGCAGCATCAGCGTGCCTGCCACGCGGTGCAAAGTCCGCTGGGCACGCGCATCGGCAAAGAAATGACGGGCACGGGCGCCAAGCACGGCATATCCCGCGTTGATGCCCCCGATCACGACGGCCAGCGTAAGCGCGACCAGGGCAATGTCCCACGCTGTAAGGCGGGAAAAGTCGACGAAACCCGGCAGCAGTGCGGCATAGAAGAACATCGCCTGCACGTGCCCGAGCATCAGCAGCAGGCCGGCGCCGTAGTTACGCCAGAAGTGAGACTCGTGCGCAGTGCCGCCTGCGGACGACACGGAACCTGGCGTGAAACGCCACAATGCGATGCCGGTCCAGACGAGGTACGCAGCGCCCAGCCATTGCAGCACGGTGAACAGCTCGCCGAGCGAGCGCGCCGCCGCGGCCATGCCGGCGGCCGCCAGCGCGAAGAACAGCAGGTCGCCCGTGACGACGCCCGCGTTGATTGTCAGTGCGGGTCGGATGCCATCGGTGATGGCGCGCGCAACGATGGCCGTCACGGCCGGGCCGGGAGTGAGCGCCGCCACCGCAATCGTCGCGGTCAGGGCGAGGTAGACGCCCGGCGTCATCGGTGAGCAGCGGGCCGGACTACAGCCAGCCCTTGCGGCGGAAGTAGACGTAAGGCACCAGCGCCGAGAACAACATGGCCAGCAGGGCCACCGGGTATCCCCAGTGCTTGTCGAGTTCCGGCATGAAGTGGAAGTTCATGCCGTAGATGCTCGCAACCAGCGTCGGCGGCAGGAACATCACGGCCGCGACCGAGAAGATCTTGATGATGTTGTTCTGCTCGAGGTTGATGAGTCCGAGCACCGCGTCGAGCAGGAACTGGATCTTGCTGACCAGGAACGACGCGTGGTCCGACAGCGACTGCACGTCGCGCAGTGTCGACTTGAAGCGGTTGCGCTGGTCCGACGAGAGATCGAGGTTCGGGGTCTGCTGCACGTACATCAGGATGCGCTGGAAGCTCACGAGGCTTTCCCGCGCCTTCGAGACCAGGTCGCCGTCGGCGCCGATCTGGCGGATCAGGGCGTGCAGGTCGGCGCTCGTCGGCGAGGTTGCGCCGCCACGCGGAAAGATCGCGAACGACACGGCATCGAGTTCGGTCTGCACGCGCTCGAGCAGGTCGGCGATTCGTTCGACGAAGGATTCGAGGAGTCCCGCGAACAGCGTGGCCGATGACGTGCACGCAGCGGGCGAGCGCTCGACGAACTGCATGAAGCGCTGCACCGGCGTCGGGTTGACGTAGCGGTTGGTGATCATCCGCCCGTTGGCGAGGATGAACGTGATCGCGCTGCTCTCCGGGCGCTCGCTGTCGAGCTTGCTGCCGACCGTCGCCGTCATGTATACGGCACCGCCTTCTTCATAGAGGCGGCTGGACGTTTCGATCTCCTTCATCTCGTCGCGCGTGGGCACGTCGACGGTGAGCAGTGCCTCGACGGCGCGCTCTTCCTCGGGAGTCGGCTCGAAGAGGTCCGCCCACAGGAATTCATCCGGAAAGGGGGCCGGCGGGGCGTGCTCGACCCAGGTGTAGCCGCTGCCGGTGGGAATCAATAAACGCAGCATCAGGAGATTCGCCTGAAGTCCGGCCGCCGTTGTAACACAGGGCGCAGCGAAAAACCTTCGCGCGCGTATTGCGGCTGCAATCAGCTCGCCGGCTTTTCCCTGGCCACCAGCGCATTGATCACTTCGAACAGCTTGTCCTCGCTGCCGGCCATGCTGACGTCGGTGACGTACTTGCCGTTCACGACGACCGTCGGGGTGCCCGAGATCTTGTAGCGGCGGTTGAGGTCTTCCGCCTTCATGATCTTGGAGTCGACCGCGAAACTCGCAAATGCCTTCTGGAAATCGGCTTTTGAGACGCCGCGCGACGTGAAGAACGCCTCGATTGCTGCGGGCGTATCGAGCCGATTGCCCTTCACGTTGATCTCACGCCAGATCTCGGGGTTCAGGTTCTGCTTGCCGAGCAGCTCCATCGTGTAGAAGACGCGCGCGTGCGTCTTGAGCGTGTTGTTCCACGTGGCAGGCAGGCGCACGAGTTCGGCGTTGGCGGGCTTGCCTTTGCGGCTCCAGGCTTCGAGCTTGGGCTCGAGCAGGTAACAATGGCCGCAGGCATACCAGAACACCTCGACCACCTCGACCTTGCCCGGTGCGACGTTGGTCGGCTGCGCAGGCGTCAGCAGCTTGTAGTGCACGCCCTGCTGGGGTTCGAAAGCGGCGGCGGCGGTGCCGGCTGCCAGCAACAGCACGCCGGCGGCGAACGCCAGACGGGCCCGGGAAACGAAGGTCTGCTTGTTCATGGTGGCTTCTGACCGACGACGGGTCGCGAGGTTCAACGCATGCCCTGCAGGTACGAGGCGACGGCATCGATTTCCTGGTCCGTGAGCCTGGACGTGATCGTACGCATCATCGAATTCGGGTCGGTGGCGCGAGCGCCCGACTTGTAATTGCGCAGCTGGGTCGCCGCGTACACCGCGTGCTGGCCGCCGATCATCGGGAACGCAGCGCCCGCGATGCCGTTACCGCTCGGGCCGTGGCAGCCGGCGCACGACGGCACGCCCTTCGAAGCGATGCCGGCACGGTAAATATTCTGGCCGAGCCTGAGCTTCGAGGGCTCTGTCTCCTCCGTCGCATGGCGCGTCTGCGCCGAGAAGTACGCAGCGAGGTCTTCCATGTCCTGGTCGGCCAGGATCATGGCCATCGGGCTCATCAGCGCGTTCTGCCGCTCACCGGCCTTGAAGTGCTTGAGCTGCTTGATGATGTACGATGAATGCTGGCCCGCGAGCGCCGGCCATTCGGGATTCGCGCTGTTGCCGTCCATGCCGTGGCAGGCCATGCAGGTGGCCGACTTGGCCTGGCCAGCTTCGATGGTGCCTGCTGCATGGGCGGAGCCGGTCCAGCCGAGCACGGCAACCAGCGTGAGGGCGGCGAACTTCGCGGTCATGTCTGAATCCACTCCCAAAAACCGAACGGGCGCCGGGCGCAGGAAGGCCGGGGACTTTGCGGTTCTGCGGCCTGCCGGGCAAGCCGCAAATTGTACACTAAGGCTTTCGCGCGTCGTGGGCGCGTCCCACTGGCAGGAAGCATGGCCGCATACCCCGAAGTCCGATTCCTCACGAGCGCGAACAAACTGGGACAGTTGCCTCCGGATGCAGGCGTCGAAGTCGCGGTGGCCGGCCGCTCCAATGCCGGCAAGTCGAGCGCCATCAACGCGATCACCCAGCGCAAGGGACTGGCCCGGACCAGCAAGAGTCCGGGCGCCACCCGGTTGCTCAATTTTTTCGAGTTGCAGTCGGGCCGCAGGCTCGTCGACCTGCCGGGTTACGGGTTCGCCAAGGTGGCGGGCAGCATGCGGGCCCATTGGGGCACGCTGCTCGAGGGCTATTTCGCCAAGCGCGCCGCGTTGCAGGGCACGATCGTGGTCATGGACGTGCGGCATCCAATGACCGACCACGACCAGGACATGCTGGCGCTGGCTTCGTCGCGCGGCTTGCCGGTGCACATCCTGCTGACCAAGGCTGACAAGCTCGGGCGGGGCGCGGCGGGCAACGCGTTGCAGGGGGTCCGCCGCAAACTGCCAAAGGACGGCCTCGTCACGGTGCAGTTGTTCTCCGCGCACTCAGGGGACGGTGTGCAGGAAGCGCGCGGCGCGCTCGAAAAGCTGCTCGATGGCAAGCGCATAAAAGAAACCCCGGCAGGACCAGCGGATCCGGCCGGGGTTAATCAACCCGGTAATGGGGGATGACCGGGCAGACGTCGGGCCCAGGGAGGTAGGCCGACGTCAAGCATCACAAGGACGCTCAAGCGGATTAGAGGGGGTCGCACCGGGAAAGTTCCGGCTGCACGCAGCCTGGTTTCTTCCCGTGTCCAACCGGCCAATAATCCATTGCTGGTCAATGGGTTAAGTTACAGGAACGTCCACGTGACACCGATCGAGAACATGTCGACCGTGTCTGCATTGGAAATGTCGAATATCTCGTACTCGCCGCGGATGCTCAGGCTCCACACGCGAAACTGGGCGCCGATGCCGTAGGTCAGGTCGGTCCCGTCGTCGCTCGCGCTCACGCCGAGGTTCGGCGCGCCGAGGTCTGCATTCCAGTTGATGGCGCCCACGCGCGCGAACAGGTCCACCGGACCGATGGGCACGAAACCCACCGCCGACAGCGATACGCCATTGATGTCGGATTCAATCTTTTCGCCCAGCACGTTGTCGTCGCCGGAGCCGAGGTCGACGTAGTTGGCTTCCACCGCCAGCCAGTCGAGGAAGCGCCAGCCGGCGATCGCCTTGAAGCCGGTCGCGCTGGCATCGAAATTTAGGTCCAAGTCGTCGTACTGCACGCTGCTCTGGCCGACGCTGGCGCCCAGATAAATGCCGTTGTCGGCAGCCAGGGCGGGCAGGCTGAACAGGCCGCATGCAGCCGCGAACGCGGCGGCGACGGTGGTCTTGCGCATGATGTGTCTCCTTGACAGGGCGGGACGCCCGGATGCGTCATTTTACGGCTGTTTCGGTGGACGCACTGCGGCTAACTTCAGTGCGCTTCGTCCCAGTTCTTGCCCAAGCCGACTTCGACCTTGAGCGGAACCCGTAAATCGGCCGCGGCCATCATGTGCCCGCGCAGTTCAGCGAGCACGCCGTCGACGCGATCTTCCGCCACTTCGAGCACGAGTTCGTCGTGCACCTGCATCATGAGACGCGCGTGAGGCTGGCCGGACAGCCACCGGTGCACCTCGATCATCGCGCGCTTGATGATGTCCGCCGCCGTGCCCTGCATCGGCGCGTTGATCGCGCTGCGCTCGGCGTACTGCCGCATCTGCGCATTGCGTGACTGGATCTCAGGCAAATAGAGCCGGCGTCCGCACACGGTCTCGACGAAACCCTGCTCGCGCGCCATCGCGCGCGTTTCGTCCATGTAGCGCTTCACGCCCGGGTAGCGCTGGAAGTAGAGATCCACGTACTGCTGCGCCGCGCCGCGCTCGATGCCGAGCTGTCGCGCGAGCCCGAACGCGGACATGCCGTAGATCAGGCCGAAGTTGATCGCCTTGGCCGCCCGTCGCTGTTCCTGCGTCACCTGCGGCCCCGCGATTCCGAACACCTCGGCCGCCGTGGCCTGGTGGATGTCGTGGTCCTCGGCGAATGCCTCGAGCAGTCCTTCGTCGCCCGAGAGGTGCGCCATGATC
>JBAVIQ010000317.1:0-8037 GCA_049687035.1 Steroidobacteraceae bacterium | reverse complement strand
GCTGGGAACGACCGGCGCGGCGCGGCGTGGCCGCCTGCACCTGAATCATGGGAGCGTCGAAACGCCCGTGTTCATGCCGGTCGGCACGTACGGCACGGTCAAGGCGATGACGCCCGAGGAACTCACGGGCCTCGGCGCACAGATCGTCCTCGGCAACACGTTTCACCTGATGCTGCGTCCGGGCGTCGACGTCATCCGTGCGCACGGCGGGTTGCACGGATTCATGCACTGGCCGGGGCCGATCCTGACCGACTCGGGCGGCTTCCAGGTCTTCAGCCTCGCGCAACTGCGCAAGCTCACGGAGGCGGGTGTCAATTTCCGCTCACCGGTCAACGGCGATGCGGTCTTCCTGAGCCCGGAAATCTCGATGCAGGTACAGGCCGCGCTCAACTCCGACATCGTCATGGCGTTCGACGAGTGTCCGCCATATCCAGCGACCGAGCAGCAGGCGCGGACGTCGATGGAACTGTCGATGCGCTGGGCACGCCGCAGCCGCGACGAGTTCACGCGCCAGGCCAACCCCAACGCCTTGTTCGGCATCGTGCAGGGCGGCACGTTCCCGGGTCTCAGGCGCGAATCGCTCGACCAGCTGGTCGACATCGGTTTCGACGGGTACGCGGTCGGCGGTCTCGCCGTGGGGGAACCCGTGGGCGAGCGCAACGCAGTCCTCGAGGCGCTCGAACCCGGGTTGCCGCGGGAACGACCACGGTACCTGATGGGCGTCGGCACCCCGGCCGACATCGTCCAGGCGGTCGCGCGGGGTATCGATATGTTCGATTGCGTCATGCCGACGCGCAACGCCCGCAACGGCCACTTGTTCACGTCGCAGGGAGTGATCAAGATCCGCAACGCCGGGCACCAGTCCGACACGTCGCCCCTGGACCCGCAGTGCGCCTGCTACACGTGCCGGAATTACAGCCGCGCATACCTGCGGCACCTCGACCGCTGCAACGAAATCCTTGGTGCAAGGCTCAATTCGATTCATAACCTGCACTATTACCTGTCCCTGCTGGCCCGGATCCGGGCGGCCCTCGACGAGGGGCGGTTCGAAGGCTTCGTGGCGGATTTCCTGGCAGGCCCCGAGGCCACCCCTGCGATGGCCGCCACCCCGGCCGACCCTCGGGTATAATTAGCGGTCATTTTCCAAGCGTGACCCCTCGGTCGAGGGGCGACAGGAGTTCCTGATGGACTGGTTGATTGCGAGCGCCCACGCCCAGGCGGCCACGGGTGCCCAGCCGAATGCGCTGCTGCAGATGCTGCCCTTGCTGCTCATCTTCGTCGTGTTCTATTTCCTGCTGATCCGGCCGCAGGCCAAGCGGGCGAAGGAACACAAGGCCATGGTGGCCGCGCTCGGCGTCGGCGAAGAAGTCGTCACGGCCGGCGGCATCCTCGGCAAGGTCACCGAGACCTCCGATAACTTCCTCACCATCGAAATCGCGAACGGAGTGCAGGTGAAGGTCCAGCGTCATACGGTCACCAGCGTGCTGCCCAAGGGCACCCTGAAGAGCGCCTGAGCAGTCGTCCCGGAGTTCGCGCATGCACAGTTACCCGGCCTGGAAGATCTGGCTGGTCGTCATCGTCCTGCTCGTGGGCACGGTGCTCGCCCTGCCGAACGTGTTCGGCGAGGCGCCCGCACTGCAGCTCTCGCGCAATGACCGCACCGCCGTCACCGACGTCCAGCGCCAGCAGGTCGTCGCGTCGCTGCAGTCCAAGGGCGTGACGGTCGAGAACTCGTACCTCGAGGGCGATCGCCTCGTCCTGCGCTTCGACGACGTGAGCACGCGCCTCAAGGCGCGCGACGTCGTGCAGCAGATCACGGGCACCGAATACCTCGTGGCGCTGTCAGACGTGCCCCGCACGCCGGGCTGGATGCGCGCAATCGGGCTCAAGCCGATGAGCCTCGGTCTCGACCTGCGCGGCGGCGTCTACTTCATGTACGAAGTCGACACGCAGGGTGCCGTGAAACAGTTGCTCACGAGCATGGAAAGCGACTACCGCACGATGCTGCGCAAAGAGCGCATCCCGTTCACCGGCGTTGCCAGCGACGGCGTCGACACGGTCCGGATCGGCCTGCGCAGCGGCGACGACGCGCAGAAGTTCTCGAGCCTGCTCCGCAAGCAGGACGCGAACCTGTCCGTCGATACCGACACGCTTGGCGAAGGCGGGTCCGTCACGGTCAAGCTGAGTCCGACGCAGGTCAAACAGCGCCAGGACTTCGCGATCCAGCAGAACATCACCACGCTGCGCAATCGCGTCGACGAACTCGGCGTCACGGAACCGATCGTCGCCCGGCAGGGCCTCGACCGCATCGTCGTGCAGCTGCCCGGCGTGTCGGATCCCAACGAAGCGCTGCGCGTGCTCGGTGCGACGGCCACCCTCGAGTTCCGGCTCGTCGACGACCAGAACGACGCGTTGCTCGCCGAAAGCACGAAGCGCGCGCCGCTCGGCTCGAAGCTGTACCACACGCGCGATAACCGTCCCGTCCTGCTCAAGCGCGAGACGATCGTCTCGGGTGAACAGCTCACGGACGCCAGCTCCGGCTTCCAGCAGGGCGAACCCGCGGTCATGGTCACGCTCGATGCGCGTGGCGCGTCGAAGATGCTCGAGACCACCCGCCAGAACCTCGGGCGCCCGATGGCGGTGGTGTTCATCGAGAAGAAGCGCGTGACCGAAGCGCAGCCCTGCAAGGGGACGCGCGCGGGCAACGAATGCACGGAAGAAGCGGTGATCAACCAGGCCACCATCCGCGGCGTGTTCGGCAGCAACTTCCAGATCACGGGCGTGATGGCCAACGAAGCGCGTGAGCTCGCACTGCTGCTTCGTGCTGGTTCGCTGGCTGCCCCGCTCTACATCGTCGAGCAGCGCACGGTCGGCCCGAGCCTCGGCGCCGACAACATCAAGCGCGGCGTCAACGCGTTGATCCTCGGCCTCGTGGTCACGTTCATCTTCATGGCCGTCTACTACCAGAAGTTCGGCATGGTTGCGAACGTCGTGCTCGCGACCAACGTCGTACTGCTTGCAGCATTGCTGTCGATGCTGCAGGCGTCGCTGTCATTGCCGGGTATCGCAGGCATCGTGCTGACGGTGGGCATGGCCGTAGACGCGAACATCCTGATCTTCGAGCGCATCCGTGAGGAATTGCGCAACGGCATGAGCCCGCACGCGGCGATCGGTGCCGGGTTCGACAAGGCATTCTCCGCGATCGCGGACTCGAACATCACCACGCTGATCGCGGGCGTCGTGCTGTTCACTTTCGGCACCGGCCCGGTCCGCGGGTTCGCCGTAGTGCTGTCGCTCGGCATCGTCACGTCGATGTTCACGGCTCTCGTGGTCAGCCGCGTGCTGGTCCACCTGCTCTGGGGTCGCCAGCGCAAGCTCGAGAAGCTCTCGATCGGGATGGGGTACTGATCATGGAATTTTTCCGCAAGAAGACCAGCTACCCCTTTATGGCCACCCGCAAGCGGTGGTATGCGGTGTCGGCGCTCCTCGTGGCCGGTTCACTGCTCGCGCTCGGCGTGCGCGGCATCAACTTCGGCATCGACTTCACCGGTGGCGTAGTGCTCGAGATGAGCTTCCCGCAGGCGGCGGACCTGGAGAGGGTGCGCGAATCGCTGGACAAAGCCGGCTATGGCGATGCCGTGGTGCAGAGTTTCGGCACCCCGCGCGACGTGCTGGTGCGCATGCTGCCGGAGGCAGGCACGGACAACAACGTGCTCGGCCGCAAAGTGCTGACGGCCATCCAGTCCGAGAATCCCGGCGTAGAACTGCGTCGCACGGAAGTCGTGGGTGGACAGGTGGGCGCAGAGCTCGCCGAGAAAGGCGCGCTCGCCGTGCTCTTCACGTTCTTCTTCATCATGCTGTACGTCTGGATGCGCTTCCAGTGGAAGCTCGGCGTAGGCGCAATCATGGCGGCGCTGCACGACCCGATCATCATCCTGGGATTCTTCGCGGTCACGCAGATGACGTTCGACCTGCCGGCCCTGGCGGCGATCCTGGCCGTCATCGGTTACTCGCTGAACGACACCGTCGTCGTGTTCGACCGGATCCGAGAGCGGTTCCTCTCGATGCGCAAGGGCACCGCCGAGCAGGTCATGGACGCGTCGATCAACGAAACGCTGTCGCGCACCATCATGACCAGCCTCACGACCATGCTGACGGTGTTCGCGCTGCTGTTCTTCGGCGGCGAAATCCTGCGTGGCTTCTCGACTGCGCTCACGATCGGCATCGTGGTGGGCACGTATTCGTCGATCTACATCGCGAGCGCGCTGGCCCTCGACCTCAAGCTCACTGCGCGCGACCTGTTGCCCGTGCAGAAGGAAAAGGACGCAGTCGACGACATGCCCTGAGGGGCATGTCTTCCACGCATCCGGGTCAGGGCAGGGCAATAGATGGTCGAATTCGTCTGGTTCGGCTTTCTGACCCTGTTCCTGGGGCTGCTGATCCTCGACCTCAGCGTCCTGCATCGCGAGTCGACGACGCTCTCCGTCAGGCAGGCACTGTTCTGGACGGCAGTCTGGGTCAGTGTGGCGATGTCCTACGCCGGGGTCATCTACGGGCTGTATGAGTATCGCTGGCTCGGGTTCGAGCCGGGCCCCGGGGTTACCGGCGGCACCGATGCTGTCGTCCAGTACGTGACCGGGTACCTGCTCGAGTGGTCGCTGTCGGTCGACAACATCTTCGTCATCGCGTTGATCTTCGCGTACCTCAGGATCCCGACCCAGTACCAGTACCGCGTGCTGTTCTGGGGCATCGTGGGCGCCATCGTCCTGCGCGGCCTGATGATCGCGGCCGGCACCACGCTGCTGCATCGCTTCGACTGGATGTTCTACGTTTTCGGCGCGATCCTGCTGCTATCGGCGCTGCGCATGCTGCGCAACGGCGAGGACGCGCATGACGTCGGCAACAGTCTGCCGGCGCGCCTGGTGCGCCGGTTCGTCCCGGTCACACCGGAACTCGAGCGCGCGCGCTTCTTCGTCCGTCGCGAAGGCAAGCTGTTTGCGACACCGCTTTTCGTCGCGCTGGTGATGGTCGAGCTTACCGACGTCGTCTTCGCGGTGGATTCGATTCCCGCCATCCTGGCGGTGACGCGCGACCCGTTCCTGGTCTTCACGTCCAACGCATTCGCGATCCTTGGGCTGCGCTCGCTGTACTTCGCGGTTGCGGGCCTGATGGCGATGTTCCGTTACCTGCGCTACAGCCTCGTGCTGATCCTCGCGTTCGTCGGCATGAAGATGCTGCTGGTGTCGAATTTCCACGTGCCTAACCTGGTCTCGCTCGCGATCATCCTGAGCACGCTCGGGGTGGGCATCCTGGCCTCGATCTGGGCGACCCGGCGGGATGCGGCCAACGGCGAATCGGACCCTCAAGCCTGACTGCGCGGCGCCGATGGACGCGCATGCTTGCTCTCGCCCGGCGGCGGGGGCTCAGGTCAAGTGGAGCAGTTTCGGCAGGCCGTCCAGCGCGAGCGCCTTGAGCGCAAGCGCAGCGCCACCGAGCACGATCAGGCTGAAGCCGAGCGTGCCGAGGCCAAGGAGCACCAACACCCCGTCCCTTTCCATCAGCGCCAGTCCAAAGGCGCACAGCGCCACTGCCGGCAGCAGATTTCCGAACGGGATGGGCAGGAATACCAGAACGGCCGCGATGAGACAGCACAGGCCAATGCCGCGTTCCGCCCAGGTTGATGTCAGGACCAGCAGTCTTGGCTTGAGTAGCTTCTCGAATCGTCGAAGCCGGGGGCGGATGGTCGTCACGACTCGTGCGAACGCGCTGCGTTCAAGGGATCGCGCACTGACCGATCGTGGGAGCCATGGGCGCGGCGACCCGATTGTGAGTTGAATCGAAAGCAGCAGCAGGGGCAGGCCCAACAGGGCGGAGAACCCGGGAATGACTCCCACCATGACGGCCGGAATGGAAAAGACCAGTATCAGTGCGCCAAATGCCCGTTCGCCGACAGCCTCCAACAGGTCGCCGAAAGCGATGCGCTCAGATTCGTCCTCATGCGCAAGCCGGTCAAGAAGTTCGGACAAGCGCTCATGGCTGTGGCGGCCCCGCCGCCTCGGAAATCGTCCGCGGACCGGCATCAGGCCGACCCGGCTTGCCGCCGCTTGGGCGGCTCACGTTTCAGTGGCCGCTCCTGCGCAGCGCGCTGTGGCGGAAGCCGTAGAACACGTAGATCAGGAACCCGACCGCGGTCCACACGCCGAGCCGCAGCCACGTGTCGTGCGGCAGCGAGACCATCATGGCCGAGCAGACCAGCGCGCCGCCGATGCACACGATCCACGGAGCCCGCACGCGGAACGGACGCTTGAGATCGGGGCGCGTGTAACGCAGCACCAGCACGCCGATGCAGACCGTCGTGAACGCGAGCAGCGTGCCGATCGACACCAGCTCACCCAGGATCGTCACCGGGAACAGGCCGCCGATCAGGGCCGCGAGCGAACCCGTGATCAGCGTGCCGATGTAGGGCGTCTTGTGTGTCGGGTGTACCTTGCGGAAGAACTTCGGCAGCAGGCCGTCGCGTGACATCGCGTAGAAGATGCGCGGCTGGCCGAGCATCATCACCAGCATCACGGAGGTCATGCCGGCGATCGCGCCAAGCTTGATCCAGCCCGAGAGCCACGAAAGCTCGGGATGCCGGTCGAGTGCCAGGGCGACAGGTGCAGCGGTGCCGAGCTGGCTGTAGTGCACCATGCCCGTCAGCACCGCCGAGACCATGACGTACAGGATCGTGCAGACGACGAGGCTGCCCATGATGCCCATCGGCATGTCGCGTTGCGGATTCTTGGCTTCCTGTGCCGCGGTCGAGACCGCGTCGAAGCCGATATAGGCGAAGAAGATGATGCCGGCGGCCTGGAACACGCCGCTCCAGCCGAACTTGCCGAACTCGCCCGTGTTCGGCGGGATGAACGGGTGCCAGTTGGCGCCGTCGATGACCCACATGCCGAAGCCGATGAACAGGATGATCACCGCGACCTTGATCGCCACGACCACGGCATTGAAGCGTGCCGACTGGTGAATGCCGACGTAGCAGAGACAGGTGATTGCGGCGATGACGAGCACCGCCGGCAGGTTGATGATCGCGCCGGTGCGCACGATCTCGAAATGCCCGGCGCCCTTGGCGAACGGTGCGTTGGTGAGCGCGTCCGGCAGGTGAAACCCCAGTTGTTCGACCAGGCTGACCACGTACCCCGACCAGCCGACGGCAACCGTGCCCGCCGCGAACAGGTATTCGAGGATCAGGTTCCAGCCGATGAACCAGGCGACCCCCTCACCGAGCGTCGCGTACGAGTAGGAATACGCGCTGCCGGAGACCGGGATCATCGCCGAGAACTCGGCATAGCAGAGGCCCGCCAGCGCGCACCCGAGGCCGGCGATGAGGAACGAGATGACGAGGGCCGGACCCGCGTGGTTCGCGGCGGCTGTGCCCGTCAACACGAAAATACCTGTGCCGATGATGGCGCCGATGCCCAGCAGCACCAGTGCGCGTGCGTCGAGCGTGCGGCTCAGTTCGTTGCCCGACTCGTCGGCTTCGTGCAGTTCGCCGATGGGTTTGGTCGAAAACAGGCGATGCGGCATGGCTCGTGCGCTCGGTATTGCGGCCCGATCGGGCAATTCCGCCGGACTCTACCGGAGCAACCCGCGGCCGGGTAGGGGCGGGAGGAAGTGGAGGAAGGGCAGGAAGTCGAGGAAGGACGGACGGTGGAGAGGGTCAGACGTCGCGCAGGTTCGCCGGGACGTAAGGACCGATGCACGCGACGAGTTCGTCGAACACCTTCGGCGTGCCCGCGACGACGTGACCGCCCTGCGTGTACGGCTGGCCCGTGAGCGTGCCGATGCGGCCGCCCGCCTCGGTGATCAGGAGCGTGCCGGCCGCGGTGTCCCACGCGCTCAGCCCGATTTCCCAGAAGCCGTCGACGCGGCCCGCCGCGACGTAGGCGAGGTCGAGCGCAGCGGCACCCGGGCGGCGCACGCCCGCTGTCGTCAGCATCATGGCCTTGAGCATCGGCATGTAGTCGTCGAGCCAGCGCGAGTTGTCAC
>JBAVIQ010000316.1:0-4164 GCA_049687035.1 Steroidobacteraceae bacterium | reverse complement strand
TGAAATCCTGCCACGAAAGGCTGCCGTTGTTCAGGTTGTCGTCGAGGATGTCGAAGCCGACCTGCGTGCGGCCCGTCCAGGAGCGCTCGTCGCGCGTCATGCGGTAACCGCCCGTCAGCGAGAACTGGTCGGTGACCTCCCAGGTCGCGTCGACGTAACCCGCGAGCGAGTCCGACTTCTGCTTGTTGCACAGCACCTGTGGCGAATTGTTGTTGACCTGCTGCGGCAGGCCGAGGGCACCCAGGTCGAACGCGAGGTCGATGAACCCGAGCACCTGCACGACGCAGAATTCGGCATCGTTGGTCTGCTGGAACACGCCCGCGACGAAATTGACCGAGCCGTCGAAGTCCGAGGCGAAGCGGGCTTCGAACTGCGTCGTATCGCGGGTCGTGTCGCGCGTCGCGTCGAACAACGAGATGACTTCGCCCGTCGCCTGGTTGACAGGCGCGGCACCCGTGTACGTGTTCGGCAGGTGTTCGTCCTGCGTGCGCTTGCCGGCGTTGGCGTAGATCGTGCCGTAGCCGAGGTCCCACTCCATGTTCAGGTAGATGCCGTCGACGTCGATGACCTGGCCGTCGGCCATCTTCAGCAGGGAATCCTGGCGCTGGGTGGAACCCACGTTGTCGAGGGGATCTCCCTTCGGGCGCGTGAAGCCCAGGACGTTCCAGAGGTACGGGCCGTCCGGAGGCGTGTCGTTGTAGGCAGGCACGGCATCCGAGCGGTCTCGCATGATCTCGTACTGCGCGAGGAACTTCAGGTTATCCGTCGGGTTCCATTGCGCCTTGATGCGCCCGTTGAGGTTGTCGTCGCCGCCTGAACTCTTGTTCGGGCTGCCTTCGCCCGTCGTGCCGGTGACACCCGGGATGTTGAAGGGTGCAAACGTGCCGGCGAAGATGTTCAGCGTGTTGATCGGGCCGTAGTTCGCCCCGAGCTTGTAGTAGCCGTCCGACTTGGAGTACGCACCGACGACGCGCAGTGCGAGGACGTCGTCGATGACCGGCACGTCGATCGAGCCCTGCGCACGCACCGCGTTGAAGCTGCCGTACCCGAGGCTGAAATCCGCGCCCATTTCGTCCATGTCCGGACGCTTGCTGCGAATGTTGACCGCGCCGCCGGTGGTGTTCTTGCCGAACAGCGTGCCCTGCGGGCCACGCAGTATTTCGACGCTCTCGATGTCGAAGGTGTCGAGCAGCTGGGTCTGCACGCTCGGCAGCACGAAGTCGTCCATCGTCACGCCGACCGGAGCGTCCTGGTAGACGATGATGTCGGTGAGGCCCACGCCGCGCATGGCGAAAGACGCAGCGTTGAAGGCGGTAATGCGCGAGGCCGAGAAACCCGGCACCGACGAAGCGATGCCCGAAATGTCGCGGGCGACCATGCGGTCGATGTCTTCCGCGGTGACGGCCGACACGGAAACCGGCGTCTGCTGCAGGTTGGTGATACCGGCGCGCGTCGCGGTGACGAGCACTTCCTCGAGGCCCACTGCATCCTGCGCCATCGCGGCGGGAGCAACGGCGGCCGCGGCGAGTACCGCCGAGACGATACGGGCAATCGGCGTCGAACGTGAACGGAACACGGTCATGAAACTTTCCCCCGGTCAGTGAGGCCGCAGCTGCGGCTCGATAGATGTCAGGCGATCAGAGTCAGTACAAATACCTGCTTGGCTGGCTTTTTAAAGCAGCGGCAGAAAAAAAGCAATCATGACTGTTTTTCATTCGTGCAACGCAAAAGGGAATTGCCCAGGCTGCGGAATACTTTGAAAAAAGTGCTTTCCGCATCATCTCATGAAACATGTAACATTTTTACAACAGTATCTGGGCGATCGGCACCCGAGGAAAACAGTCAGGTCTGTTTCTTTTCTGGACCCCTTTGCTATATTCGGCCGGTCCCGCCCAATCCGATTCGAGGTTACCGTCATGGCTGCGAACCTGAAGGCCGTCTGGCCCATGAACCTCAGCGCCCCGGCCGGGTCGCTCGAAGCCAAGCAGCCCGAGGCCGACGACGGCCTCGACGTGCCGGATCCCGCGCGCTACTACTCGCGCGAGTTCATGGAAAAGGAATGGAAGTTCCTGTGGCCGCGCGTGTGGCTGCTGGCCGGCGTGACGTCGGACATTCCCGAGGCAGGCGACTACACCGTCTTCAACCACGGCCACGAGAGCTTCGTGATCGTGCGCCAGGAGGACGGCGGCATCCGCGCCTTCTACAACGCGTGCCCGCACCGCGCGAATCCGATCGCGCTCAATGAGCGCGGCAGCGTCGCCAAGTTCACGTGCGCCTTCCACGCGTGGCGCTTCTGCATCGACGGCAAGCTCGACTGCGTCACCGACGAGCATAGTTTCGAGCCCAGGCTACTCCAGCATCGCCCGGGACTCACGGCAGCGCGCTGCGACCAGATCGGCGGCCTGATCTTCATCAACATGGACGGCAAGGCGCCGCCCCTGCGCGAGTGGATCGGCCTGCCGCCCGGCTACATCGAGAATTACCAGATCGACAGGATGCACGTCGTGCGCCACGTGCGCACCGAGTGGCAGGCGAACTGGAAGACCGGCGTCGACGCGTTCTACGAGACCTATCACCTGCCGCACATCCATCCGCAGACGCAGGGCGTGATGGAGGATTTCTCGCAGTACGACGCCTACCCGAACGGCTTCCAGCGGATGATCGTGCCGATCTGCACGCCCAGTCATCGTGTACACGATCGCGAGAACGTCAACGAAGGCCTGCAGTACATGATGATCGAGGCCGGCATGGATCCGGCCGAGTTCAAGGGCACGGCGATGGAGGTGCGCGTGGCCGTGCAGCAGGCCAAACGCGCGCGCGCGAAGCGCCTCGGGCTCGACCACTACGACCAGTTCACCGATGGCCAGCTCACCGACAGCTGGGCCACCGGCTACTTCCCGAACGTGCAGATCGGCATGCACCCGGAAGGCGTGTTCATCATGCGTTTCCAGCCGCACCCGACCGATCCCGAGCGTTTCTTCTACGACAACATGACGCTGGTCCGTTACGTGGAGGACCCGAAGTACTCCGTGCCGGGCTGGATGGGCCTGCCGAAGGACACCGACGTGACGGGAGCCACGCGCCCGAACATCGAGCATCACTTTGTCGGTGGGGAGCGCGCCGACCTCGGTGACGTGCTGAACCAGGACGTAGATCTCGTCGAGGCCGTGCAGCGCGGACAGAAGTCGCGTGGCTTTCGTGGGCCGCTCTGGAGCCAGCAGGAATCCCGCTTGCGCCATTACCAGCGCGAGATCGACCGTTACCTCAACGGCGAGAAGTGAGCGCGCGCCGCTACTACGACGACCTCGTCGTCGGGGAGACGCGCGAATCGCACGAGGAGACGGTCGAACTCGACGCCCTGCTCGCCTTCGCGCGCTCCTACGATCCGCAGTACTTTCACGCGGACCCGCACGCGGCGCGCAACTCCGTATTCGGCGAAGTCATCGCCTCAGGCATCTACACGATGGCGCTGTGGCGCAAGCTTGATCATGAGATCAGCGGCGACATCGCCTGGATCTGCGGCATCGCCTGGGAAGACGTGAAGTGGCCCGTGGCCGTGCGCGCCGGCGACCGGTTGCGGGCGCGGTTCGAATGCATCGCGAAGCGCCCGTCGTCGGCGGACGCAACGCGCGGCGTGGTGGAGTTCCGCTATACGCTGCTGAACCAGCGCGACGAGATCGCCTGGACCTGTCGCAGCATCAACCTCGTCGAGACTGGTCCGCGGCAGGCCGCCGCCTGATCATTCGCCGCATCACTCGCCTGATCACTCATCTGGAGCGATCTTGAGTTCGAGGCCGTCGAGCGCCGGCGTGAACTCCACCTGGCAGCTGAGACGCGACGTCGGCGCGTCGTAATGCTGCAATTCGACCAGCAGTTCCTTCTCGTCGCCCTGCGGCGCGGGCAGTTTCGGCATCCAGTCAGGCTTGATGAAGATGTGGCACGTGGCGCACGAGCAGAGCCCGCCGCAGATGGCCGTGACGCCGTAATCGAATTCCCGCAGCGTCTCCATCAGCTTGACGCCGACACGTCCCTCGACTTCGTGGACGTTGCCGTCGCGGTCGGTCACCACCATCTTCGCCATGCTCGCACCCGTCAGTCGTTGTGATCGAATCAGTGATTATTGCAGCGCAAGACCCCGGATGCACGCGCCTGCAGGTCGCGTTC
>JBAVIQ010000315.1:0-5394 GCA_049687035.1 Steroidobacteraceae bacterium | reverse complement strand
GACATTGATCTTGATGTCTTCGAGACCGCGGCTTTCGCTCCAAAATCACGTTAGCCGACCCACAGATGATACCCGCCACCAGCGGCCACCCCAAGCAGCAGTCCTGCCATGACATCTACTACCACGTGTCGGCCGAGGACCAGACGCGACCATATCACCGCCGCCGTCACCAGGACTCCCACAACGACAGCGAGGCCATTCGGCCATAGCAGCGCGGTGGCGAATGCCGCAAACGCTGCGTGAAGTGACACCTTCAGCCATCTTGCAAGCGTCAGCGCTGTGACAACAAGCGCACCCGACAATGCCAGCGCGATGGACACATGCAGCCGGCGCGTCAGAAACCATAGCAGCATCGCGCTGACAATGCATAGTGCTCCCAAAAACACATTGAGCGAGTTCCGCTCACTCCGAATGCTCGCGTCAACGTGTACCCAACGCCCGGCACGAGACGATCAGGTGTCCACGAAAGCGGGTCAAGTCCACCCCTCGATGGAAGGGTTAGGCGTCATTGGTGCCAACGCATTCTCTGCGGCAAGCACCCTTAGATACGGAGGTTTCGCGACCGCAGCCGCGGCCTGCCTGGGCCTAGACCTGCGACCCGCAGTTGCTCGCAGGGGCGCCCTTCAAGGACGCCAACCACGAGACGGATGCCAAAGAGGGGAGCAATACGAGAGTCAATGCGTTCGGCGCGCCGAGCGCTGCCGAGCCGAGGATCGCAGTGGCCCACAGAATGCAGTTTGCCAGGACATAGTTTCTATTCACGGTTCACTCCAGTTGAGGCTACGTGGCCGGTTTTTGGCGACCATACGGCACTGACGAGAGACCTTGGACTACGCAGGGATTCGAAAAGCCAGAACAGACAGCTTGAGGTTCTGTTGCGTGATTCGAGCTCCTTGACGCCCAACGTTCGAGCTCAGCGGGCGACGACGGCAGGACACGACAGGCCATCTGGTACTGGGCGTGCGACACACCATTGGCGATCTACTCCTCAAAGCGACTCGTGACGTCACGATCGTGGTCGTATCGTTTCGTGAGCGGAAACGGCGGAAGCCATGACTCGCGCCGGACAGTCCAGAGTTCATAGGTTGGCTGCAGTTGGTCAGGGGCATCCAAGGAACCCAGGTTCACTTCGATTTCGTCTGCGCTGCGGGAGAAGATGGATGAGCCGCACCGGCGACAGAAGTGCCGACCGGCATAGTTGCCTGTTTCACCATCGATCGTGACCGCATCCTGAGGGAACACCGCAGAAGCGTGAAAGAGGGCCCCATGATGCTTGCGGCAGTCGAGACAGTGGCAGAGGCCGACTCGGTAAGGGGAGCCTGACGCCACAATCCGGACGCTTCCGCAAAGACAACCGCCCGTGATTGTGTTCATGCTGCGTCTCCTGGGCCAATCCTACCGCCATCGGGAGGGTTCGCACATGCAGGCCGACACAGCATTGGGAGCGGTCGAGCCGCCCCCGGACCCAGCAACCGACCTCCCGATCCATCAACGCGCGGTCATCCCTCGCCCTCTCCGCCAGCGTGCCCGATGCTCGCAAAGTACCCCTCATCCACCAGCCGCCGATCCATCTGCGCGGCATCGGGCTGAAACAACTCGAGCAGCAATCCATCGGGCCCTTGCGCCATCGCGTAACTGGCCTCCGGGTGTCGACGCACCTCCGTCACCGACACACCGGCCGCCTTGAGTCGACCGACCAGTGCCTCGAGTTCATCGGTCTCGACGCCGAGATGGTGCACCGTCCCTGGTCCGACGTGCTTCGGTGGCTGCGCATACAGATGCAACCGCCCGTCGCCGACCCTGAGGAACACGTTGCGCGCACCAGCGAAATCCGCGTCCAGCAGGATCAACGCGCCAAAGTGCTCCCGCCAGAACGCGATCGTCGCCTCGATGTCCGAGGCCATCAGGTGTACGTGGTGCAGGCTGAACATGTCAGGGCCCTCATGACGATGCGCGCGATGGAGGCACCCTGCCATCTCGCGAGTCTTCCATCAATGCACATCAATGCACTGCCCCCCCGATACCTGCGGACGTCGCCTCGACCTCCCCCACGCTGCGACACGCGGTGTCACGCGTCAACACCAGCGCGCGTTCGAACTCGACAATCTTGCGCACGAACGCCGGCGGCCCGAGTCCGCACCCGTTCGTGAATCCGAATCGCCGGATTCCACTAAGGCATGGCGCCCGCCCTCCACTCAGTCGCCACCAGACCTTGGCCCATCCGCTCTGCGTTCCCACCGCCCGACCAGCCACGCCACGCCGGCACTTCCGATCACGCACCACACCAGTGCCGGCATCATTCCGGCGCCGAGAGGCGCCAGCAGCGGCCGCAGCAACCGCACAGTGAGCGGAAACACCAGTCCTGCAAGGAGTGCGACGCGCCACCCCGAGCCATGCTCACGCTTGGACGTCAGCGCAAGTACCGAGCCAACCGCGAACCCGAGCGCGCACAGCAACGCCGGGAACAAGTTGATCAGCAACACCCAGTGAAACGACCCGAGCTTGCCAAGCGCATGCCCGCGCCCCGGCAGCACGTACTGCGCGAGTGCCGCCCAGGCCGTGAGCGCACCCCACACACCGACTGCGTAGCTCGCGACCGACTTCCACTTCGACTGTGCGTTCACGACAGCAGGCACCCCGCACTCTCACCCCATCCCGCGACACCACCACTCTCCCCGACCGTCGTCACTCCCTCTTTCGCGGGGTGATCTCACCGATCGGCGCCTTCAGCGCCTCATGGCCCTGCATGTCGAAACAACTGCAGGTCGCAGCGCCCGAATCTCGCGGCGGCATTCCGCTGGCGAGAAACCCCTTCTCCCGGCAATACTCGGAACACAACACATCGACCGGCTTGGGACCCAGATTCCCGACGCGCCACTGCTGAAACACGACCAGCAACGCGAGTATCGCCGTGGCGCCCGCCGCCGCCAGCAGCGGTCGGAGGATTGGGGCGGCACGCGCCTCCTGCGTCTTGCCAAACGCGTAGGCGACGGTCAGCAGGCCCGCCCACACGCCCACGCCCAGCAACACGCATAGAACCGTGAGTGCTGTGCTGGCCGACGCCGGCCACGGATTGTCGCCAAACACGAATAGCCACAGCCCGCCTGCCACGGCCGCACCGAGCAGCACCGCAACGATGGCCGCCGCCAGCAAGGCGGGCACCGCGAACAGGAAGACGTATGCGTATCGCCGCTTCAAGGTACGGCCATTCCCCGGACCAACCCCGGCACGTCATGCTTGACCAACGCCATATTGTCCCCCACGACCGTCAATGCACCGGCCCCGCTCCGCAACCGGCAGGCTTGCCAGCAGGAGTCATGGTGTCACGTCGCTATTGCTCGGCTCGTCCTGAGCCTCGCCCTTCGGGTCCGTCGGTGCCGGATCAAACTGCCGATCCCGTCGCAATTGGTCACCGTGAAGGCACTCCCTCGCTCACTCGGTCCACCGGCCCGACCGCCGGCAGCCGTTGGAGTTCATACTTCATGGGTATCTCCATCCCCCGCACAGCGCTGCAGGAACGGCAGCACCTCGGCCAGGAACTCATCCGGAACCTCGGCGAACGGCGCATGGCCTGCGGGCATGACGACCAGTTTCGCGCCCGGGATGAGCGAGGCCGCGAGACGCCCGTCCTGCCGCGCCGAGATCACCGGATCCCGTGCCCCGAACAGCAGCAGTGTCGGCGTCGCAATCGATATCGCTCGTTGCCGCAGGTCGTGCTCTGCCTCGATGAAGCCACGCCAGACGCTGCGATTGATGGCGAGGCTTGGCGCCGTCGCCTGCGACGTCGCCGCTCGCTCGAGCATCGCCCGCACCGTGGGCGTCCGGTGCTTGAGATACCAGCCGGCAAAGGTCCGCGGCGACAGCGCGAAGCGGCTGCCCTGCAGGCGGCAGAACGTCCGCGTGATGGGATTGTGCGGCGTGAACCCGCCCGGTGAGACCAGCACGAGGCCGCGCACCTTGGCGCGCGACTCGATCGCCAGCCGCGCGGCCACATTGCCGCCGAGCGAATTGCCGATGATCAAGGTCGGTGGCAACGCCAGCGCCGCGAGGAACTCGCAAAAGGCGTCGTAGAAGAATCGCGCATTCATCACCGCGCCGGCCGGAGGCATCGCAGAGGCGCCGTACCCCGTCCAGTCGAGCGCGAGCACCCGATAGTGCTGCGCGAGCGCCGGCATGATCGCTTCGAAATCGCGACTGTCGCCGGGATTCGCGTGCAGCAGGACCAACGGCACGCCCCGCCCGTACTCGACGTAGTGCAGCTCACCCGACGACAGCGTCACGATCGGCATGTCGCCAATCTCTCACGCGCCGCGCCAAACGCAAACTCCGCCCGAATCTCCGCAAACCCGCTGCATATGGGCAGAAGGAGACCCCGCAGGCTGGGCCGAACACGTCCGCAGACGGCAAACGCATCCAGCCCCCCTCTTGCACACCCCAGCCGAAGTAGCGGCCCGCTCGACCCGTTCTGCCACGGCTTGCCTTGATCGATGGGCGCTGTGTCGATGTCGGCCTGCATCAGCCACTTCAGGACCGCCCGCGATACGAACTCGGGGCCATTATCCGAACGTAGATGCCGCGGCCGATTCCTCGGCACTTGCAGCCGGTGCAGCCGCCAAAGCGTTTGCGCCCGGTCGGCGCTCATCACGTGTCCGCGACGCGCCAGGAACAACTGGATGCGCCGGTAGCCATACCGCGGGTACTGCGCAGCAAACTCATGCATCGCGGCGACGACCGGCACGTCACGTGCTACCAGCCGGGACTCGTACCGTGCAGTGGACCTGGCCACGCTCAGCAGCGCGCACGCTCGTCGCAGCGATCGACCCCGTTGGCAGACGTAGGCGATCTGTTGGCGACGCACGGGCGCGCTCACCATTTCTTGCAGCAGCTTCCTTCAGGATCTCGATGTCCATGACCCGCTCGGCGAGCACCTTCTTCAGCCGGCCGTTCTCGTGCTCGAGTTGGCTCAGCGTTGACTTGCCACCGCCTGGTTTGCCGAAGACAGCCATTTTGATCGTCTTCGGTTTGCCGACGAGTGGATCCGGGACAGCCAGCCGGAGAGGCCTGACGTTCCGGTTCGACAGCGGCGCGCAGCGCAGTCCACTGCAACCGGTTGCTATGTGCTCAGTGCGTTTCAGCCAAGGCCTTCAGCTTCCTGAGGGCCTCGGGTAACCCGCGTCTAACTTGTCTCCCGATCACCCTCCCAAAGAAGAAGGCCAGCGGCCCCGAGAACGACACGCGATGGACTACACGTGTTGCTTGGCCCTCCTCAACGAGGTGGTGCTGGAACTTCATGCTGCACAAGGGCAGTGTCGTTTCGTCCGTGAACGAACGATTCCTTTCGACCTCGGTGAGTCGCATCCGGACCGGCGGGCCACTCGTCGGCTTAAGCTTACC
>JBAVIQ010000314.1:0-4261 GCA_049687035.1 Steroidobacteraceae bacterium | reverse complement strand
AACTCATGTCGACCAGGGGCAGCACGGCGATCGAGCGGGCCCCGGGTTCCAGCGGGGGTGGAGCATTGGCGCCAGTGGTCGCAGGAACGTCGAGCGAGCGCCACCACGCAAAGCCCGTCACCATCGCCATCAGCACGACACCCGCGACGATGGCAGGCGCGATGGGCCGACGTGGGCGCGGCAGCCTGCGCATGACGCCCGTGCCATCGACCCCCGCGTCGAGCACGACGCCTTCCGGCGTGATCTCGTAGGTCCACGCCAGCACCATGACGATCGGCAAGCCGATCACCTCCAGGATGGTCAGTGCCGTCATCCACCATCCGGGGAATCGCAGTGGCTCGAACGTGACCTGGGCGACCTGCAGCGTGATCCACATGCCGACCAGGTACGAGGCGGTGACCTTCAATACGTGCCGACGTCGCAGTTCCACGAGCAGGTGCTCGACGCGGCCGCCGAACGTGGACTGCGCCGTGATTCCGGTCGCAAGCGGATCCGGCGCCTTCGCCAGCGGCGCCACGTGCTCGAAGTGCGCGATCAGCGCATAGGCGTCGTTGCCGACAGTCGCGATGTAACGGGGGTGGCGAGGCTTGTCGCCGAATAACTCGCGCAGCGCACCCACGGCCTGGCGCAGCTTCTGCTCGGAGTCGTGGGAACCGGGCCAGATCTCGTTGCGTAGTGTGCGGTGGTCTACCGCCTCGCCATGCCGCGAAGCCAGGACGATTAGCACGTCGAGCTGGTCATCCGTGAGGGTGACGGTCCGGTCGGATTTTGACGCGCGGGATTCCCCGGGCTCGACGAGCCAGTCCCCCACCCGAAACCCGTGCTTAAGGCTCGCGGCTTCCATTGCCAGGCGCCACCTTCGTCGCCCCCGGCAGCAACGCGCAGCCTGCTGCCGACTCAGTCATGGTTCGCCGCCGCCAATGCCTTGTCAAGGTCGTCGATGAGGTCGTTCACGTCCTCCAGCCCGATCGACAGCCGCACCGTCCCCGGACCGATATCAGACCAGTGTTGCTGCTCCGTCGTGAAACCCTTCGACTTCTGCAAGGCCGACGGCACGACCAGCGACTCCGTCGAACCGAGGCTCGCCGTGATTGAAAACAATTCCAACGCCTCGGCGAAACGGGATCCGGCTTCCTCGCCGCCAGCCACGTCAATCGTGACGATGGTGCCAAAGTCGGGCATTTGCCTGAGCGCCAGGGCATGGCCGGGATCACTCGGCAGGCCGGGATAACGCACCCGCTCGATCTGTGGATGGCCGGCCAGGTGCTCTGCCACGCGCTGGGCATTCCGGCACTGGGCATCCCAGCGCACGAAATAGGTCTTCATGCCGCGCTGCAGCAGGAATGCCGCGTGCGGGTCGAGGGTGGGACCGAGAATGCCAACGTCGCCACGCATCGAATCAATCAGTTCCGCGCGGCCGATGATCGCGCCGCCCATCACGTCGCCGTGTCCCGACGCGTATTTCGTCAGGCTGTGCGCGAATAGGTCGACGTCATACTGGCCGTGGTTGTGAAAACCCGCGAGCGTGTTGTCGAGCAGGGTCAATGCGCCATTGCGTCGCGCAATGGCCGTCAGTCTCTCGAGATCCGCCAACTTGAGCACGGGATTGGTCGGCGACTCGAATACCACGAGCCGCGTGGGCGTCGCCGCCAACACACGCTCGAGCCCCTCGAGGTCGTCGATCGACAGCATCGTGCTGGTGACGCCGAACCGGCGCAGCACGCGCCCGACGAGCGCGCGCGTCGGCTGGTACTGCTCGGCGAAATAGACGACGTGATCGCCTGTCTTCAGCAGGGCGATGAGCGGCATCGAGATCGCGGCGATGCCGGAGCCCATCAGCAGGCACCCGTCGCGACCCTGCAGTTCCGCGAGCAGCAGCTCGAGCTGCCGCAGCGTTGGATTCGAGCTACGCGAATAGTAAAAGCCTTCGCGCTTGCCCTGGAACAGGTCGAGCGTTTCGTCGACATCGTCGAACGTGAACTTCACCGACTGGTAAATCGGCGCGACCAGCGGGCGATTGTCCGCCGGCACTTTCACTTCCGGTGGATGAGTGACGCGTGTCCGTTCTCTCATTTCGGCCCGGCCTTCAGCTCGAAGTCGTCGGCATCGAGGTGCACCGGGAAATCGCTGCGGAACGTTGCGAGGGATTCACGGTCGAGCACCACGGTCTCGACGAAATCTCCCCCGCGCTCGCCGCCGAGCACCTGGCCCAGGAAATCGAGCGCGACGCTGTCGCCGGTGTAGCTCGCGCCGTTGCCGTCCTTGCCCACACGGTTGACGCCGACGACGTAGCAGACGTTCTCGATGGCCCGCGCGCGCAGCAATGCGCTCCACGCGGTGCGTCGGCGCGATGGCCAGTTGGCGACGTACAGCAGGACGTCGTAGTCACCGCGATTGCGACTCCACACCGGGAAGCGCAGGTCGTAGCAGATCAGTGGACACACGCGCCAGCCCTTGAGCGTTACGACCAGGCGCTGCTTGCCCGGGGCGTAGTGCTGGTCCTCGCGCGCGATGCGGAACAGGTGACGCTTGTCGTAGTGCGCGCAGCCGCCATCGGGTGTCGCCCAAACCAAGCGATTGTAGTGCTGCCCGCTCTCTTCGACGATCAGGCTGCCGGTGATGGCGCAGCCGATCGCGGCCGACTCTTCACGCAGCCATGCGACCGTGGCGCCTGCCATCGTCTCTGCGAGCGAGCCGGTCTCCATCGAAAATCCGGTCGTGAACATTTCCGGGAGCACGATGAGGTCGGTGTGCCCCGCCAGTCCGCGAAAATGCGCCGCCAGGTTGCGGCGGTTGGTGGCGGGATCGTGCCAGGCGAGGTCGGCCTGGATCATCGTGACGCGCAGGTTTGCAGTCATAGCAACCTCAGTCTTGCGGCCGCCGCATCCAGCGTGGCCTCGTGCTTGGCAAAGCAGAACCGGACGATGCGCTCGCTCTCCGCGGCGTCATCCGCTGAAAAGACCGAAATCGGGATCGCAGCGACGCCGTGCTGCGTCGTGAGCAGGCGCGCGAACTCGGTGTCCGGCAGGTCGCTCACGGCCGAGTAGTCGACGAGCTGGAAGTACGTGCTGTGCGCGGGCTCGAAGCGGAAACGCGTCTCGCCGAGCAGGCGCGCGAAGTGATCGCGCTTTGCCTGGTAGAACGCCGGCAGCTCGCGCGAGTGCCCCGGGCACTCGCGCATGAAGTCGGCGATGGCGGCCTGCAGCGGCGTCGCGACCACGAACTGCACGAACTGGTGCACCTTGCGGAACTCCTGCGTGAGCGCTGCGGGAGCGACACAATAGCCGACTTTCCAGCCGGTCGCGTGATACGTCTTGCCGAACGACGACACGACGAAGCTGCGCGCAGCCAGTTCGGCATGCCGCAACAGGCTCTGATGACGACGTCCGTCGAACAGCATGTGCTCGTAGACCTCGTCGGAGAGCACGAAGATACCGGTGCCGCGCAGCAGTTCGGCGAGCTGCGCCAGGTCCGCTGATTCGAGCGTTGCGCCACTCGGGTTGTGTGGAAAATTGACGATGAGCAGGCGCGTGCGCGGCGTGATCGCATCACCGAGTCGTTGCCAATCGATGCCGAAGCCCGGGCGCCGCAGCGGCACGTGCATCGCGCGGCCACCGGCCAGCGTGATTGCGGGTTCGTACGAGTCGTAGGCCGGGTCGAGCAGGATGACTTCGTCGCCGGCACGGACGCTGGCCTGGATTGCGCAGAACAGCGCCTCGGTGCCGCCCGAAGCAACCGTGATGTCGCTGTCCGCGTTGGCGTAACAGCCGTAGTACTCGGCAACCTTGGCAGCGATGGCCTCGCGCAGGCTCGGCAGGCCGGTCATCGGCGCGTACTGGTTGCCCGCGCCCCCTCGCTGCCGCATGTGGTGGTCGGCGAGTTCGGTCAGGCGGGCGGGCGGCTCGAAATCGGGAAAGCCCTGCGACAGGTTGATAGCGCCGTGTTCGGCGGCGAGGCGGGACATGACGGTGAATATCGTCGTACCGACTCGCGGCAACTTGCTGTCGATCGGCGGGTGCATGGGTCGCATTCTAGCAGCGGCTCGGCGCCGCCCTCCTCATTGCACGCCACGCGACTATCGAAAAGTCGGGCCAGAACGACCCGCGGCGGACGGTCGGTGAGGGCGTTCGTTCCGGGTCTTTTCCGGGCGAGCGGAAAGGCAGACACGCTCGCCCGGAAAAGACCCGGAACGAACGCCTGATCGACCGCGCCTGAGCGACTTCCCGTCAAAGCCCGGGAACCCGCACGGCGCATGCAACGT
>JBAVIQ010000313.1:0-13479 GCA_049687035.1 Steroidobacteraceae bacterium | reverse complement strand
CGACCAGTCGATGCCGAAGCCGAGCGACTGCAGCTGCCGCTTCATGTACGCGATGTTGTCGTACGTCCACTTCGCAGGCGGCACGCCGTTCGCCATCGCGGCGTTCTCGGCGGGCAGGCCGAACGCGTCCCAGCCCATCGGCTGCAGCACGTTGTAACCCTGCATGCGCATGTAGCGCGTGATTACGTCGCCGATCGTGTAGTTGCGAACGTGTCCCATGTGCAGGCGCCCGCTCGGGTACGGGAACATGCAGAGGCAGTAGTACTTCGGGCGGGACGGGTCCTCGGCGACGGCAAAGCTGCCGTTGCCGTCCCAGAAAGCCTGGGCTTGCGGCTCGAGGACGGATGGTTCGTAACGTTCCTGCATGGTCGACCGGATGGGGCGTGGGGCGGACTGCACAGGATACTGGACCGGGCGAGGAAGGGGGAGGAAGGGGGAGGAAGGGGGAGGAAGGACAGGAAGGACAGGAAGTGAAAGCAAAAAAATTGGTGCTTCCTGCCGTTCCTCGCCTTCCTCACCTTCCTGACCTTCCTACCCTTTCTTCATCAGCGCCATCGCGGTGCCGATCAGCGCCGAAACCTCGGTCATGTTGCCCGGAACGATCATGGTGTTGTTCTTCTGCGCCAGCTGCGCGTAGGCCTCGACGGCCTTCTCGGCCACCTTGAGCTGTACCGCCTGCTCGCCGCCCGGCGACTGGATCGCCTGGGCCACTTTGCGGATCGCATCCGCGGTCGCCTCGGCCACCGCCACGATCGCCGATGCTTCACCCTGCGCCGTGTTGATCTCGGCCTGCCGCTGACCCTCGGAACGCGCGATGAAGGCTTCGCGCTCACCGGTGGCGATGTTGATCTGTTCCTGCTTGCGGCCTTCCGAGGCCGCGATCAGCGCGCGCTTCTCGCGCTCGGCCGTGATCTGCGCCTGCATCGCGCGCAGGATCTCCTGCGGCGGCGTGAGGTCCTTGATCTCGTAGCGCAAGACCTTGACGCCCCAGTTGCCCGCCGCCTCGTCGAGCGCGCTCACCACCGACGCGTTGATCGCGTCACGCTCCTCGAACGTCTTGTCGAGCTCCATCTTGCCGATCACGGAGCGCAGCAGCGTCTGCGCGAGCTGCGTGATCGCGAGCACGTAGTTGCTCGAGCCGTAGCTCGCGCGCATCGGGTCCGTGACCTGGAAGTAGATGATGCCGTCGACCTGCAGCTGCGTGTTGTCCCTGGTGATGCAGACCTGGCTCGGCACGTCGAGCGGCACCTCCTTGAGCGAATGCTTGTACGCGACGCGCTCCACGAAAGGCACGACGAAGCTCAAGCCCGGGGTCAGCGTGCGGTCGTACTTGCCGAGCCGCTCCACGACCCACGCGTGCTGCTGCGGCACGATCTTGATGGTCTGGATGATGAAGATGATCGCGATGATCGCGAATACAAGTGCGATTTCCATGTTCAGCCCGTCCCTTTCCCCGAGTGTGTTGCGACGCCCGTCACTGCCGCGGTGCCGGCCCGAGCACGAGCCAGTTGCCCTCCACGGCGCTGACTACGTGCTCGCCTGCGGCAAGCGGTGCCCCCGGCGCCAGCCGCGCCTCCCAGGGCGAGCCACGATACAGCACGCGCGCGGTGCGGTTTGCGGCCCATTCCTGCACGTAGACGCGCTCGCCGATGTCGAGATTCACGTCGCGGTTCTGTGCCGCCGGCGCGACCGGCGCTTCGCGCGCGCGCCGCACGTGCCAGAGCGCAGTGGCGCCGCCGCCGACGATGCCGGCGATGACGATCTGCAGCGGCACACCGAACCCAAGGTGGCTGGCGAGCGCGCCGGCCGCGAGACCGAGCGCCAGCATCAGCAGGTAGAACGTCCCGGTGGCCAGTTCGACCGCCACCGCAATTCCTGCCAGCACCCACCAGACCGTCGTTGCGGATAGATCCATGCTTGTCTCCTCAGCCAGCCACGAAATGGACGCGGCCGGCACTGTCCACGGTACGCGTGAGATCGCCGTTGTGCCAAAGGTAATTCAGGTGTGCCACCGTTTCGCCGAGCGCGAGGAAGCGGTGGTAGCCACGCAGCGGCCGACCGTACATCACCGGCAGCAGCTCGTAGGCCGCCCGCCGCTCGCGGCAGGCAGCACGCAGGTTGTCGAGTTGCTCCATGTGGTGTGAACGCAGCACTTGGATGCGGCGCTGCAGCCCACGGAACGGCCGGCCGTGAGATGGCAGGACGAGCGTGTTCGGCGCACATTGTTCGAGCCGGGCGAGCGAGCCGAGGAACTCGCCCAGCGGATTGGCGTCCGGCCGGTTGGCCAGCACGCTCACGTTCGGAGAAATCGTGGGCAGCACCTGGTCGCCGGTGATGAGCACTTCGTTCCGCGCGTCGTAAAGGCACAGGTGACCGCGGCAGTGGCCGCTGGTCTCGATGATGTCCCAGTCGCGTCCTGCGGCCGTCAGGCGCTCGCCGCCGCACGGCGCGTACGCCAACGGCGGCAAGCCACCGAACCACTTGCCGTGCTCGCTGCCGGAGGCCTTGAGCAACGCCTCCAGCTCGATCTCCATGCCGTGCCCGTTCAGGAAGCCGTGGCGCATTGCACCGAGCGCTGCGGGCGAGGTCGCAAGGTATTCGCCGGTCGACGTGTGCCCGATCCCGGACATCCACACCGGAGCACCGTGACGCTCGTGCAGCCAGCGCGAGAGTCCCATGTGATCCGGATGGTCGTGCGTCAGGAAGATCCGGCGCAACGGACGGCCGCCGAGGTCGTTGAGTTCCAGGGAGTGCCAGGCCTCGCGGCACACGTCTTCGGCCAGCCCGGTGTCCACCAGCATCCAGCCATCCTCGTGCGCGAGCAGCCACACGTTGATGTGGTTCAACTCCATCGGCAGCGGAATGCGCGCCCAGCGCAGACCTGCGCCGATCTCGATGGCGCGGCCGGATTCCGGCGGATCGGTCTCCAGGTAATCGAGGGCCCGGCGCGGCGACGGATACAGTTCGCCTTCGGCGGTCAACGCACCGCGGTGTTCGCTCATCGTCGGATGCTCCGGCGGTGCAAGACTGCGATGACAGCGAGGCCGAACCACAGTACGGCAAGGATGGGCCAGTTGCCGAATCGCACGTAGGGCGTGAGCCCCGTGCGCGGCTGCACTTCGCCCGTGAGCACGCCGGGCTGGAACTGCGGCAGCGTTCCGAGCAGCGAACCATCGTGCTCGATCAGCGCAGTGACGCCGTCGTTCGTCGCGCGCAGCATCGCGCGCCCGCTCTCGAGCGAACGCATGCGGCTGATGTCGAGGTGCTGGTGCGGAGCGGTCGAGTCGCCGAACCAGGCGTCGTTGGTGACGTTGACGAGCAGCGACGACTGGCGGACCAGGCCAAGTTGCTCGGAACCGTAGGCGTCTTCGTAGCAGACGGTCGGCGCAAACGTTTCACCCGCCGCCCGCAGCGGCGCCGGATCGGCGCGTCCCGGCTCGAAATCGGAATACGGCAGGTTCATGAGCCGCAACCATTCGCGCACGGCTTGCGGCACCGGGAAGAATTCGCCGAAGGGAACGAGTCGACGCTTGTCGTACCACTGCACCGGCTGCTCGAGCGCCCAGGCCGCGACCGAGTTGTAGTACGAACCCGACGCACCGTCGCGCCGCAGCAGGCCCATCAGCAGCGACGAACCGTTCTCGTTCGCGAGCGTGGACATCTGCGCGAGGTATGGGCGCACGTTTTCTTCGAGGGCGGGAATCGCCGACTCCGGCCACACGATGACGTCCGCGCCGAGGTGCGGCACCATCATGTCCGCGTACAACTGCATCGTATGCGCACGGTGGTCCGCGTCCCACTTCATCGATTGCGGCACGGCACCCTGCACCAGCGCTGCACGGATCGGTGCACCGCGCGGCACCGTCCATTCGAAGCGTAGCAGCGCGGCGCCGGTGCCCCACACGCACAGGACGACGACGGCAGCGACGATGCGGTCACGCCGCTCGCCGAGCAACAAAGCGGACAGTGCGCCCGCGGTGACCGCAGCGGCGAGGCTCACGCCGTACACGCCTAGCAGCGGCGCAAAGCCACGGAGCGGTGTCGCGAGCTGTGAGTACCCGAGCGCCAGCCACGGAAATCCGCTCAGGAACCAGCCGCGCACCCATTCCGAGAGCACCCACAACGCGGGCAGCAGGAACAGCCAGCGCAGTGCACCGCTGTGCGGCGCCCAGCGCGCGCCGCCGTACCCGATGGCCGCGGTATATACGCCCATGATCGCAACGAGCCCGAGCATCAGCAGCAGTGCGACCCAGACCGGCGCCTGGCCGACGAGGTGGATGCTGTGGTACAGCCAGTACGTACCCGCCAGGAACGTGCCGCCCGTGAACAGGAATCCGCGCCAGGCCGCTTCCCGCGGACTCGCGCCGTGCCAGAGCACGAACAAGGCGGCCGGGCACGCGAAGGCCAGCAGGTAGTGATCGATGGGCGCGAAGGCGAGCGCGAGCAGGCAGCCAAACGGCAGCGCAAGCCAGCGTCCCCAGCCGAGGACGCCTCGCAGTCGAGCCGCGACGTCCACCCGGCTAGCCGCCATCCGCCGTGCGCACTTCGAGGTCGCGCGGCGAGGTCACGCGCAGGGTCTCGATGCGGCGCCGGTCCGCGCGGATCACCTTCAGTTCGAGCCCGCCGATCTGCACGGCTTCGCCGCGGCGCGGCATCCGTCCCAGCTCCTGCAGGATCAGGCCGCCGATGGTGTCGCATTCCTCGTCCGAGAACCGTGTTCCGAACGCCTGGTTGAAGTCCTCGATGCGTGTGAGCGCAGGCACCGTCCAGCTGCGGTCGGCTTCCTTGCGGATGCCCTCGCCCTCGTCGATGTCGTATTCGTCGCCGATGTCGCCCACGATCTGCTCGAGCACGTCTTCGATCGTGAGCAGGCCCGACACGCCGCCGTATTCGTCGACGACGATCGCCATGTGGTTGTGCGTAAGGCGGAATTCCTTGAGCAGCACGTTGAGGCGCTTGCTCTCCGGGATGAACACGGCGGGCCGCAGGCATTCCTTGATGTCGAAGTCGTCGGGCTGGTCCTCGACGAAGAACCGCAGCAGATCCTTGGCGAGCAGGATGCCCTGCACTTCGTCGCGATCCTCGCCGACGACCGGGAAGCGCGAATGCCCTGATTCGATGACGACCGGCAGGATCTTCCCGACCGGCTCGTCGCGATTGATCACGACCATCTGCGAGCGCGGCACCATGATGTCGCGCACCTGGATCTCGGAGACCTCCAGGACCGACTCGAGCATCTGCAGGACGTCGGCGTCGATCAGGCCGCGCTCGCGGGCCTCGACCAGGATGGTGGCAAGCTCATCGAGGTCGCGCGGCTCGCCCGTGATCGAGTTGGCCAGTCGCCTGAGCCAGCTGCTCGTCGAACCCGCTTGTCCGCTACTACTCATACAGCCTGTTCGGTGACTTGGGCGTACGGGTCATGAAACCCCAATCCACGCAGGATTTCCACTTCGAGCGCCTCCATCGCGCGGGCGTCGCGCGTGCACTCGTGGTTGTAGTCCAGGAGGTGCAGCGTACCGTGCACCACCATGTGGGCCCAATGGGCGCCCAGCGTCTTGCGCTGCTCGCGGGCTTCCCGCGCCACGACCGGCGCGCAGATCACGAGGTCACCCAGGATGCCGGTGGCGACGCGCTCCTCGGGCGAAGCGGGAAACGACAACACGTTGGTCGGCTGGTCCTTGCCGCGGTACTCGCGGTCCAGGAGACGGCTTTCGGCGCTGCCCACGACGCGCAAGCACACGACGGCGCCCCGCTCGACCGATTCGTGCATCCGGCGCTTGCGCACCGGCAGGGACGTGAGCCCCTCCTCATGGGCCGCGCGGGCCCAGCGCCGCAGGGTCACGGAGCCCGGTACCCAGGGCCGGCGCGTGGCGAGCTGCAGCTCGACCTGCAGGGGCGCCGGCGCTTTGGCGGAACCGCGGGTGGGCTGGCTGCGCATCAGCGGTCCCGGGCGTCCTCGGCGTCGGTACTGCGTTCGTACGCCTGCACGATCCGCTGCACCAGCGGGTGGCGCACCACGTCGAGCGCGTTGAAGAAAGTGAAGGCGACGCCATCGACGCCGCGCAGCACTTCAATTGCGTGACGCAATCCAGAAAGCTGCTGCCGCGGGAGGTCCACCTGCGTGATGTCGCCGGTGACGACGGCCTTCGAGCCGAAGCCGAGACGCGTCAGGAACATCTTCATCTGCTCGACCGAGGTGTTCTGCGCTTCGTCGAGGATGATGAACGAGTCGTTGAGCGAGCGGCCGCGCATGAACGCGAGCGGTGCCACTTCGATGACCTGCCGTTCGATGTTGCGCGCAACGCGGTCGAAACCCATCATCTCGTAGAGCGCGTCGTACATCGGCCGCAGGTACGGATCGACTTTCTGCGCCATGTCGCCCGGCAGGAAGCCGAGTCGTTCGCCGGCTTCGACTGCCGGTCGCACCAGCACGATGCGACGCACGCTGCCTGAATGCAGCGCTTCGACGGCGCTGGCGACTGCAAGATAGGTCTTGCCGGTGCCGGCAGGTCCGATGCCGAACGTGAGGTCGTTCACGCGGATCTGGTCCATGTACTGGCGCTGGTTCGGCCCACGGCCACGAATGCCGCCGCGCTGCGTATGCACGACCGCCTCGCTGCCACCGCCCGCCGTCTGCTCCGTGACCGGCCGCGGGAAACCGAATTCCTGCACGCAGAGATGCACGCGGTCCGGCGACAGGGTTTCCTGCGCCGACAGTTCGAACATCCGGGCGAGCACCGCGTAGGCATTGGCCACCGCCTCGGCGGGGCCGAGCACCTGCACGTCGTAGCCGCGCCGGCGCACTTCGACGCCGAGGCGTTCTTCGACATGACGCAGGTTCTGCTCCATCGGTCCCGCAAAGTTTGCGAGCCGCGAATTGTCGGCGCCCGCGAGCGAAAGTTCGCGCGATTCGACCCGTGCGTTCAAGCGCTGCTCCGGGCAGGTTCTGCGACGACCAACCGACCCCGCAGCGAATTCGGCATCGCCTCGGTGATGACGACGTCGGTGAAGCGATTGATGAGTGACGCCGGGCCATCGAAATTGACCCAGCGATTGTTCTCGGTGCGACCCGCGAGCTGGCGCGTGTCACGCTTCGACGGCCGCTCGACCAGCACCCGCTGGGTCGTGCCGACCATCCGTAAGCTGATCGCCTGCGACTGCGCGTTGAGCTGCGCCTGCAGCCGCTCGAGGCGCGACTGCTTCTCGGCGTGCGTCACGTCATCGGGCAACGACGACGCTGGCGTGCCTGGCCGCTGGCTGTAGATGAAGCTGAAGCTCTGGTCGAAACCGATGTCGCGCACGAGCTCGAGTGTGGCTGCGAAATCGCGCTCCGTCTCGCCCGGAAAGCCGATGATGATGTCCGTCGTCAGGCTGATGTCCGGTCGCACTTCACGCAGCCGGCGCAGCTTCTGCTTGTACTCGAGCACGGTGTGCCCGCGTTTCATCAGCGCGAGCACGCGGTCCGAGCCGCTCTGCACTGGCAGGTGCAGGTAGTTGGCAAGCTGCGGCACGTCGCGGTAGGCCTCGATCAGGCTGTCGCGGAATTCGACGGGGTGCGACGTGGTGAAACGGATGCGTTCGATGCCGGGCACGGCCGCGACGAGGTAGATGAGCGCCGCGAGGTCCGCCTGGCCGCCCGCGGCCATCGGACCCCGATATGCGTTCACGTTCTGGCCGAGCAGCGTGATCTCGACCACACCCTGCTGCGCCAGCGAACGCACCTCGGCGAGCACCTGTTCGAGCGGGCGGCTGACTTCTTCGCCGCGCGTATAAGGCACCACGCAGAACGTGCAGTACTTGCTGCAGCCTTCCATGATCGAGACGAAGGCCGTCACGCCTTCGGCGCGCGGTGCGGGCAGCCGGTCGAATTTCTCGATCTCGGGGAAGCTGATGTCGACCACCGCGCGTCCCTGACTGCGCAACTCCTCGAGCATGCCGGGCAGGCGATGGATCGTCTGCGGGCCGAACACGAGATCGACGAACGGCGCCCGGTCGGTGATGCCCTCGCCTTCCTGGCTCGCCACGCAACCGCCCACGCCGATGATGACGTGCGGGCGCGCGGCCTTCAGGTCGCGCCAGCGGCCGAGTTGCGAGAACACTTTCTCCTGGGCCTTCTCGCGCACGGAGCACGTGTTGAGCAGCAGCAGGTCGGCCTCATCCGGATTCTCGGTGGGCTCGTAGCCGCCGGACTCCCGCAGCACGTCCGCCATCCGGGCGGAGTCGTACTCGTTCATCTGGCAGCCGAATGTTTTCAGGTAGACGCGAGGCATGGGGCGGCAAGTATACGGAACGTTGGGGCGGCGCAGGCCTGTCGCGGGCGCCCGGGACAGGCGAAAAGGCCAAGCAAAACGGTCACTTGGCGTACAGACGGTGACCGCCAAGAAAACCGGGCCCGCGGCGGCTGCGGCGGACCCTGGTTCGCGCTGCGCGACGTGACGGTTAGAACGGGATATCGTCGTCGAACGGCGATTCTTCCGGACCCTGCGCCGGTGCGCGACCGCCACCGCCAGTGTTGGCAGGCGCCGGGCGGCCTTCACCGCGCGACTCGCCGCCCCCACCCATGCCACCACCACCGCCGCCGCCCGCGCGGCCGCCGAGCATCTGCATTTCGTTGGCGTTGATCTCGGTGGTGTAGCGGTCGCGGCCTTCCTTGTCCTGCCACTTGCGCGTGCGCAGCTTGCCTTCGACGTAGACCTGCGAGCCCTTCTTCAGGTACTCGGCCGCAATCTCGGCGAGGCGGTCGTACATGACGATGTTGTGCCACTCCGTCTGTTCGCGCTGTTCGCCGGTCTGTTTGTCCTTCCAGCTCTCGGACGTGGCAATGCTGAAGTTTGTAACCGCCTTGCCGTTCGGCATGTAGCGCGTCTCGGGATCCTTGCCGAGGTTGCCGACGAGGATGACTTTGTTGATGCCACGTGCCATTCGGGGAGCCTGCGCTGGAGTGGAGGAAGGGGCGTGATTTTACGGCAACCGGGGGCCCGCCGCGTAAGCGTGCAAAACGGCCGGCTTCAGCCGGAAACGACCTCGGGGGCGGCCAGGGCGGGCCGGAAAGCCAACAGCGCCCAGGCGAAGGCCATGACCGCGCAGCCCCAGAACACGCCGGAGATGCCGAACCGGCCCAGCAGGATGCCACCCATCACGCCGCCGAAGAACGCCCCCAGGAACTGGGAGGTGGCGAAGACGCCCAGGGCGGCACCCCGGTCGGCCGCCGGGGCCGAGTGGGTCAACAGTGCGGGCAGCCGGGCTTCCAGATAGTTGAAGACCGCAAAGAACAGGACCAGGGCCGCCAGCACCACCCAGAGGTGCGCGTGGTCGAACCCGAGCAGTGCCTGCGCCACGCCTGTCAGCACGACCGCCAGCACGAACAGGACGCCGGCTCCCCCGCTGCGCTCGGTCTTGAGCACCAGGGGCACGGTGCCCGCAATCGAGGCCAGGAATACGCCGAGGTAGACCTTCCAGTGAGCCTCGCTCGGAATGCCGAGATTCGTCTCGAGGACCTGCGGCACGGAGATGAACGTCGCCGTCATGATCGCGTGCAGGGCGAACATGCCGAAATAGAGCGGGCGCAGCTGCGGCCGTCGCACGATTTCGAGCATGCCCGACAGCTTGCGGCTTTCCGCCCCGCCCGTCCGTTCCGGCTCGGCCGGGACCGCGAGATACAGCAGCAACAGGCCCACGATCGCCATCGCCAGCATGATGCCGAAGATACCCGGCACGCCCACCGCGGCATCCAGCACAGGCGCGACGATCAGCGCCACGACGAAAGACAGCCCGATGCTGATGCCGATCACGGCCATCGCGCGGGTGCGGACTTCGGTGCGGGTGAGGTCGGCCAGCAGCGCCGTGACCGAGGCCGAGACGGCGCCAGCGCCCTGGACACCACGGGCCAGGGCCAGCATCCAGGTCGTTTGCGCGAACATGCCCAGCACGGAGCCGATGGCGTAAAAGAGCAACCCGATAGTAATCAGCGGCTTGCGGCCGAAGCGGTCCGACCAGCGCCCGAAGGGGATCTGCAGCACAGCCTGCGTCAGGCCATACGCACCCATCGCCAGGCCCAGCAACTCCGGGGAGTAGTCGGGCAGCGTGTGGGCATACAGGGCCAGCACCGGCAGCATCAGGAACATGCCGAGCATGCGTGATGCATAGATGGCGGCCAGGGCGCCGACGGATCGGCGTTCGAGCGGCGTCATCGCCGGCCGCGGGGTCGTCGCACGGGGTCGGATGGTCTTTGCCTCGAATCGGGAGCGCCGCTTATATTAGCAGGCTGCCTTCCCGCAGCCCGAAAGCTGAGCTGAATGGACGAAATCCGGATCCGCGGTGCGCGCACCCACAACCTGCGCAACATCGACCTCGACCTGCCCCGCGATCGCCTGATCGTGATCACCGGACTATCGGGCTCGGGCAAGTCTTCGCTCGCGTTCGACACGATCTACGCGGAGGGGCAGCGCCGCTACGTCGAATCGCTCTCCGCCTACGCGCGCCAGTTCCTCTCCGTGATGGAGAAGCCGGACGTCGACCACATCGAGGGCCTGTCCCCCGCCATCGCCATCGAACAGAAGGCGACGTCGCACAACCCGCGCTCGACCGTCGGCACCGTCACCGAAATCTACGACTACCTGCGCGTGCTGTACGCACGCGCCGGCGTGCCGCGCTGCCCGGAGCACGGACAGGATCTGGCCGCACAGACCGTCACGCAGATGGTCGACCACGTGCTCGCGCTGCCGGAAGGCACGGGCGTGCTGCTGCTTGCACCGATCGTGCAGGACCGCAAAGGCGAACACTCCGAAGTGTTCGATCACCTGCGCAGCCAGGGCTACGTGCGTGCACGCATCGACGGCAAGCTGGTCGAACTCGACGTCAAGCCGGAACTCGATGGACGGCGACGCCACACGATCGAAGCGGTCATCGACCGCCTCAAGGTGCGTCCCGATGCAGCGCAGCGATTGGCCGAATCGTTCGAGACGGCCCTCGGCCTGGCGCAGGGTTCGGCGCGCCTCGCCTTCCACGACGAGCCCGAGCGCGAAGCGCTCGTGTTCTCGAACCGTTTCGCCTGCACGGTCTGCGGCTACAGCCTGACGGAGCTCGAGCCGCGGCTCTTCTCGTTCAACAATCCGAACGGCGCTTGCGGCACGTGCGGCGGCCTCGGCGTGCAGGAGTTCTTCGATCCGGCGCGCGTGGTGGTCAATCCGAGCCTCTCGCTTGCGGGCGGGGCGGTGCGCGGCTGGGACCGTCGCAACGCGTATTACTTCCAGCTGATCCAGTCGCTCGCCAAGCACTTCCGCTTCGACATCGAAGCGCCGTGGAACGACCTGCCCGAAGCCGTGCGCCACGCGCTGCTCTGGGGCGGCGGCGAGGAAAAGATCCAGTTCCGCTACGTCGATGCGAAAGGCGCCGGCACAAAGCGCTCGCACGCGTGGGAAGGAATCCTGCCGAACCTCGAGCGACGCTACCGCGAGACCGAGTCGACGACCGTGCGCGAGGAACTCGCGAAATACCGCGGCGTGCGCGCTTGCGCGGATTGCGGGGGCAGCCGCCTGAACCAGGCGGCACGGCACGTGTTCGTTGCAGGCCGCGCCCTGCCCCAGATCGCCGCGATGTCGATCGCCGAGGCGCGACGCTTCTTCGACGACATGCACATCGAAGGCTGGCGTGGCGAAATCGCTTCCCGCCTCGTCCGCGAAATTTCGGACCGCCTCACGTTCCTGAGCGACGTCGGCCTCGACTACCTTTCGCTCGACCGCAGCGCGGAGACGCTCTCGGGCGGCGAAGCCCAGCGCATCCGGCTCGCCAGCCAGATCGGCTCGGGCCTGGTCGGCGTGATGTACATCCTCGACGAGCCGTCGATCGGCCTGCACCAGCGCGACAACCAGCGCCTGCTCGACACGCTGGTGCGCTTGCGCGACCTCGGCAACACCGTGATCGTCGTCGAGCACGACGAGGAAGCGATCCGGCAGGCGGACTACGTCGTCGATCTCGGGCCCGGCGCAGGTTCGCACGGCGGTAACATCGTCGCGCAGGGCACGCCGCAGGCCGTCGCCGACAATCCCGCTTCGTTGACGGGCGCGTTCCTGAGCGGACGTCGCCGCATCGCATACCCGCAAGCGCGCCGCGTGGCGCAACCCGGCAAGGTGCTGCGCATCGTCGAAGCCACGGGCAACAATCTGCGCGGTGTCACCGCGACTTTCCCGATCGGACTCATGACATGCGTCACCGGCGTCTCGGGCTCAGGCAAGTCGACACTCGTCATCGACACGCTGTATCGCCACGCCGCGGGCGCGCTGACGGATTCGGGCGGGGAAGCCGCGCCCTGCCGTGCGGTCGAAGGGCTCGCGCAGATCGATCGCGTGATCGACATCGACCAGAGCCCCATCGGCCGCACACCGCGCTCGAACCCTGCGACCTACACGGGCATCTTCGGTCCCGTGCGCGAACTGTTCGCCGAAGTGCCCGAGGCCCGCGCGCGCGGTTACGACCCCGGCCGCTTCAGCTTCAACGTGCGTGGCGGCCGCTGCGAGGCCTGCGAAGGCGACGGCCTGATCCGCGTCGAAATGCATTTCCTGCCCGATGCTTACGTGACGTGCGACGCGTGCCGCGGCATGCGCTACAACCGCGAGACGCTCGAGATCCGCTACAAGGGCTGCAACATCCACGACGTGCTCGACATGACGATCGAGGACGCCGCGGTGTTCTTCCGCAACGTGCCGGCGCTCCAGGGCAAGCTGCAGACGCTGCTCGACGTGGGCCTGTCGTATGTGCGGCTCGGACAGAATGCGACGACGCTTTCGGGCGGCGAAGCGCAGCGCATCAAGCTCGCGCGTGAACTCGCGAAGCGGGCCACGGGCCGCACGCTCTACATCCTAGACGAGCCGACCACGGGCCTGCACTTCCAGGACATCGAACAGCTGCTCGGCGTGCTGCACCGGCTGCGCGATGACGGCAACACGATCGTCGTCATCGAGCACAACCTCGACGTGATCAAGACAGCGGACTGGATCGTCGACATGGGCCCGGAGGGTGGCGACGGCGGCGGCGCGCTCGTCGTCGAAGGCACGCCGGAGCAGGTGGCGGCCACGCCGGAGTCACACACCGGCGAATATCTCGCCCGGGTCCTGCGCTGAATCACGTCGCCGCTCCCGCTTGGGGAGAGGCAGACAAAGTACGAATGCGGGAGGGCTGCGTGAGCCCGCCAGGACGGGGTGCGGTCTTCCTCGACGCTCCGTGTCGAATGCCGCCGCTCGAACGCAGGTGCGAGGCGGCACCCGGGGGTTCTGCTGCTTCGCTGACACCATCGCCTCGCACCCGTTCGAGCAAGGCTCGCCGTGAATCGTGCGGGTCCTCCGCGCGATTCACGATGCGCGTGAGACCCCGGAGAGTCGAGGAAGACCGCACCCCGTCCTGGCGGGCTCACGCAGCCCTCCCGCATGCGTACTTTGTCTGCCCCTCCCCAAGCGGGAGCGGCGACGTGATTCAGCGCAGGAC
>JBAVIQ010000312.1:0-2995 GCA_049687035.1 Steroidobacteraceae bacterium | reverse complement strand
TTGTCGCGCTGGCAGGCTTTGGACTCGGAGTGCTCGCCGGCAAGGGACTAGCCGGATTCGGAACTGAACGCACGGCGGACGCCAATGAGCCCGTTGCCGCAATGGCGTCGCTGCCGGCTGGCCATCCACGCGTTACGGAACGCGGCCTCGGCGACGCCGTGATGACGACACTGCAGATGCGCGTCGCGCCCGCAGCGAATGCGTCGGCGATGATGCCCGGCGCTGCGTCACGCGCCGGATCGCCGGACCTGGTCGCGCAGGCGGACGACCTGCGACGCCAGCGAAAATTCAAGGAAGCCGCCGAGGCCTACCGTCGCGCTGCGGCCGCGGGCAACATGAACGCGGATTCCTGGGCCGACTACGCCGATGCACTGGGCTCGGCCGGATCGAGCCTCAAGGGCGCGCCCGCGGATGCGCTGGCGAAGGCGCTCGCCCTCGATCCGCGACATCCCAAGGCCTTGTGGCTCAAAGCCAGCCTCGAGCACGAGGAACACCGCTACCGCGACGCCGTCGGCACGTGGCGCAACCTGCTGGCCGTGGTGCCAACCAATTCGTCCGACGCTCGCATCATCGAAGCAAACATCGCCGAAGCGACACGGCTTGCCGCGAGCCAGGGCTGACGATGACTGCGCAGCGCCTGCTCCGCGAGAGGTATGACGGTGTCGTCGCCAACGATGCGCCGCGCATCGCGACGCCCGCTACCGTCGGTGCGTCCAGCCCGAACGTTGACGCCCCGGCCGAGCAAACCACGACGCGAGCGACCAGCCGCAGCCGGTTGCTCACGCCAGCCGGCATCTTCTTCGTGGCCGTGCTCACCGCGATCGCCTTCGGCATCAACCTGCCGACGTCCGCCTACCTGTCGCCGCAGTCCGGCCTGGGCTATGCGCTCGGCATCGCGGGGGGCAGCTTCATGTTGCTGCTGCTCCTTTACCCGGTGCGCAAGCGAATGCCGCACGCACGCTACCTCGGGTCCACGCGCGCATGGTTCAGGCTGCACATGACACTCGGCATCCTCGGACCCGCGCTCATCCTGTTCCATTCAAACTTCAGCCTCGGCGCGACCAACAGCAATGTTGCGCTGGTCTGCATGCTCATCGTCTCCGGCAGCGGGCTCTTTGGCCGCTATTTCTACGGCCGCATTCACCTCGAACTGAATGGACGCGAGGCCACCCTCGACGAGCTGAAGGAGTTCTCGAGCCGGCTGCAGCTGACGTCGACGGTGTCTTTCCTGCCCGCGCTGGCGCGGCGCATCGACGAAGAGCAGACCGTCATCGAGCGACGTTTTGCGGCGACCCCGCTGCTGTTGCAACCGCTGCTGGGTGCAGCGTGGGCGATCATGGCGCGACGTCGACTGCGACGCGCAGTCCGCGTAGCGATTGCGACGGGAGCGGACCGGCGTCACGACCCAAGCCGCGAATCGCTGCGACTGACGGCTTATCGCTACATCGATGATCGCATCGTCGCGGCGCGGCGCGTGCTCGAGTTCCGTGCCTTCCAGAAGTTCTTCTCGCTGTGGCACGCCCTGCACATGCCGCTCTTCTTCATGCTCATCATCGCCGGGACCGTCCATGTGGTCGCGGTACACATCTACTGAACGGCAGGAGTCGCACGCATGCCCCGCTGGCGCAGCGCCTGCCGACTCCTGCTCGCGATCCTGGGACTCGCGATGTCGCCGTTGAACGCCCGCGCGGCGAGCCTCGAGACGTTGTTGATGCCCGGACCGGTCATCGCAGGTCACGCGAAGTACGAGCAGGAGTGCTCGCGCTGCCACGATCGCGCGGATCGTTCGCGGCAGGCGGCCCTTTGTCGCACTTGTCACGAGCCGATCGCTGCCGACATAGCACAACACAAGGGATTCCACGGTCGGTTAGCCGGGGCGGAAACCGCCCAGTGCGGCGCCTGCCACACCGACCATAAGGGTCGCCAGGCCGACATCGTCAAGCTCGAGACTGCTTCCTTCCCGCATGCGCAGACAGATTTTCCACTGCAAGGAGCGCACGCGACGGTAGCGTGCGGGGCTTGCCACATGGCGGGCCGCAAACATCGTGAGGCGGCGTCCGCGTGCGTCGATTGTCACAAGAAAGAAGAACCGCACGAGGGCAAGCTGGGCCGCGATTGCGCCAGCTGCCACGAAGCCGGCGGCTGGGCACGCGTGCGGTTTGATCACGCAAAGACGAAGTTCGCATTGACCGGCAAGCATGTGCAAGCGACCTGTGCCGCCTGCCACATGGGCAACCGGTACAAGGACACCCCAACCCAGTGCGCAGCCTGCCATGCACCGGACGACGTCCATGCGGGCGCACGCGGCGCTGCATGCGCCGAGTGTCACCAGACGACCGGCTGGACCGGCACGAAGTACGACCACTTGAAGGCGACTGGATTCGCGCTCACGGGCGTGCACTCCTCGCTCGACTGCAAGACGTGTCACAAGACAGCGAATTTCAAGGACCAGTTGCCTAGAGACTGCGCAGGTTGCCACCGCAGCGACGATCCGCACGCCACCCGCTTTGGTGCGGCCTGCGAGAAGTGCCATGCCGCCAGCGCGTGGACACCGTCGAGTTTCGATCACACGCGTGATGGCAAGTTTGAACTGCGCGGAGCGCACCAGAAGCTGGACTGCCATGTCTGCCATACCGCGGTCGTCGCCAGCCAGAAGCTCGGCGCGGACTGCGCCGGCTGCCACCGGGGAGACGACTTGCATGCGGGCAAGCTCGGCACCGACTGCGCGCAGTGCCACGGCGTGGAGACCTGGCGCGGTCACCTGCAGTTCGATCACGACTTTTCGACGTTCCCGCTCGTGGGCCTCCACGTCGCCGTCCCCTGCTTTGCGTGTCATCGCTCCGCGTCGTTCAAGGAAGCACGCCAAACGTGTGTCGACTGCCACGCAACGGACGATCGTCACAAGGGCTCGCTCGGTCGGGACTGCGAGGCCTGCCATTCGGTGAATGGCTGGAACCTGTGGCAATTCGATCACGGCAAGTCCACGAAATTTGCC
>JBAVIQ010000311.1:0-4172 GCA_049687035.1 Steroidobacteraceae bacterium | reverse complement strand
GGGCATCGTTGCCCCGGCCCGCAACGGCATAGGGGGGATATGCTGCTGCTTCGTCACCATCGTTGCTTCGGCATGCGCAGCCGATGCATCAACTCACTGCGGGTTCGGGCCGAACACGCCCACGCCGAGTTCGCCCGCGATGTCGCGGATCGCATTCAGCGAACGCACGCTGTTGCCGGCTTCGTTCAGCCGCGGAGAGAACGCAGCGATGGCGAAGCGTCCCGGCACGACCGCGACGATGCCGCCACCGACACCCGTCTTGGCCGGCAGACCCGCCGTGTACATCCAGTCGCCTGATTCGTCATAGAACCCGGCTGTCGCCATGATCGCCAGCAGCTCCGGCACATGCTTGGCCGGCATCACCTGCTTCTTGGTCAGCGGATTCACGCCCCCATTGGCCAGGGTTGCGCCCATCATGCCGAGATCCTTGGCGCTGACGCCGACGGAGCACTCGCGCGTGTAGACCCGCAGCGCTTCCTCGGGTTCGCTGTAGAGACGCCCCCAGTTGTACAACAGGTTGGCGATGCCACGGTTGCCGAAGGCCGTCGTGTACTCGGACTCGTACACTTTCTCGAGCACGGTCAGTGGACGCCCCGCGAAGTCGCTGAGGTTCAGCGACACCTGGTTCCAGCGATCTGCCTCGGACTTGGCCTGGACCAGGCTGACGGCTGCGATCGCACCGGCGTTGACCAGCGGATTCACCGAGTTCTCGTAGACCGCGAGTGCCAGCTTCGAGTTGAACGCCATGCCGGTCGGCTCGACCCCGATCTTCTCCTTGAGCACGGACGGGCCCTGCTGCGTCATTACCAGCGCGGCCGTGAAAGGCTTCGACACGGACTGGATCGAGAACTGGTAGTCCACGTCACCTGCGCTGTAAACCTTGCCGTCCTTCGTGACGATGACCACGCCGAACAGGTCGCTCGGCGTCTCGGTCAGGATCGGAATGTAGTCGGCGTTCTTGCCGTCCTGCAGGCCCTTGTACTTGGCGTAGGCGGCGTCAACCAGGCGCTGGAATTCCCTCACAGCAGGGTCTGGCACCGGACCCCTGGCGTACGCCGGCACTGCCAGAGCGAGACACATCGTGGCCACCAGCCAGGCGGCCAGCGAATTCCTGTTCATGGTCTTCATGATCGTGTTCCTTGATGCGAACGGCATCAGAGCTTGATGCCGAAGTTGTACTTGACGGTGAACTGGAAGCGCGTGTCGTCTTCCGACGCGCCGTCGTTGTTGGTGCGCTCGCCCCACATGAGTTCGGCGCCCAGCATGAGGTTCTCGGCGGGGTAATACAGCAGGTTACCCGACGCATAGTCGATCTTGTTGAAGGCGCCCGGGTCCTGGAAGTTGGTGTTGTCCACTTCCGTGTAGCTGTAGCCGATCGAACTCGACCACTTGTCGCTCCAGTAATGGTCGTAATACGCAAGCACGCCGGTGAGCGGGACCGCCGCGCCCTCGACGTCTGACGCCACGCCCGCGTCGTAGTCCACCGCCGGCGCCAGGTCCATGCCGCCGTCGTTCATGTAGCTGGCGATGCCTTCCCCATAGACGACCTGCAGCCGGATCGCGTCCTTCTCGAGCACGTTGATCACGGAGCCGACATTGATGCCCCAGCCGGTCTCGCTGCCTTCAGTCCAGGGGTCCGCACTGGAAGCGCGGACTTCGTAACCGATCTTGCGCAGGATGCCGCCGAACTGGAGATGACCCCAGTCGCCGCCGTAGCGGTACTGCGCCGTGAGGTCCGGGAGTTCCTCGTCGTTGTTGACTTCAAGGCCCTCGAGCCCCGGGAGCAGGCGCAGGTTGCCCGCGTCGATGTCGTTGCCGGGACGTTCGATGGCGATGGCGAAGTGGCTGTTGTCGGTGCGGTACGGCGTCCAGCGGATCTGCACGTTGCGGTAGAACACCATGCCCGACGGGCCCCAGTAGTCGATCGTGTTCGGGAACACGTCGCCGTCCATGAACAGGCTGTTGGTCTGGCCGGCCAGTATCGAACCCCACTCGCCGTAGGCATGACGCAGCCGGAACGTAGTCTGGCCGGCATCCGCGCCGGTGCCGAACAGGTCGAACTCGAACTTGAAGGTGAGCGGTGAACTCCCTGCACCTGTCGGCATCGTGCCCTTCACGCCGAAGCGACTCTGCTTGACGCTGATGCTCGCCTGCCCGTCCTCGCCGCAGGCGTTGTCGAAGCAGATCTTGGAGGGCCGGAATGCGTCGTCCCAGGACGGGTCCAAACGACCGCCGATGTCCTGGATGTAGTCAGCCTGGGCAAAGCCGTAAATCTCGAAGCTGCGGCCGGAGTCTTCAGCCAGTGCGGGCGCATTTGCGAGCAGCGCAGCCGATACGGCGGCAGCCAAAAGACCCCTTGAAATCAGAACTTTGCGGGTTTCCATACGAAATCTCCTGAGGGCGACCGCCGCACGCACACGCGCTACCGTCATCCGACGGCGCGTCTGGCGTCTCACTGGGCCATGTTGGGCAATGTATCCTGCGGCCTAACGTGAAACTTTTGATTTCATGACAAGACCGGTCAGAACTTTGGCCAACGCACCTAAGCATTTTCCCGTATCGCCAACAGGCGTAGCGTCCACTGCAGGGAGCGCACGCATCGCAGCGTACCGACGTCTGCCAGAAGTGCTGGCCGGACTCGGCGTCGAACTTCGTGACGTAATGGACGCAGCTGGCCTGCCAGCCGGGATTTTCGACGACCCGGATACGCTGGTTGCTTATGCGGACCTGGGGCGCCTGATGGAGGTGAGCGCGCAGTTGTCGAACTGTGATCACATCGCCCTGCTGATGGCTCAGGGTATCCGACTCGCCGACATGGGCCTCGCCGGCGAGGTAGCGTTCTGTGGCGAGAATGCCGGCGACGGGCTGCAGAGATTCGTAAGATACTTCACCCTGCAAAACACAGCCGCGACTCTCAACCTGATCACGTCCGATGGCTTAACGCGGTTCTTGTACGCAATCGCCGGGCACAAGATGGTCGACACGCGGCATTTTCAACTGGGCGCGTTGACCGTCGCGTTCAATGTCCTGCAGGACCTGTGCGGCCCAAAATGGCTGCCTGCCGCGGTGACAATCGCCAGTAAAGCCCCATCGAACCTGCGGCCGTGCCAGAACTTCTTTCGTGCGCCACTGAGCTTCAACAGCGACCAGTCAGCGATCTTCTTCGAGAGTCACTGGCTCGACCGACCGTTGCCGCAGGCAGACCCGTCAGTGCGGGCACAGATCGAATCCAGGGCGCGGGAGCGGCAGGCCGCGCTGATGACGGACTTTCCCGCAACCGTGCGGCGCCTCCTGCGCAAGCAAGTGGTCCACGGAGAATGCTCGATGGACTGCGTGGCGGCCATTTGCGGCGTGCACCGTCGGGCGCTCCACCGCATGCTGCAGCGACACGGCGTTCTGTTCAGCGAAATACTCGAGTCGGTCCAGAGCGAGGTCGCGTGCCAGTTACTGCGTGACACGGGGATGCCGGTGCAGCAGATCGCCGAATCGCTCAGGTATTCCAGCGCGGCGAATTTCGCGACCGCTTTCCGGCACTGGACGGGAGTCACGCCGACCGAATACCGGCGCAGCGCAAGCCGACGGTCTGGCTAGCCGCCGAGCGGGATCGCCACCGCGACCAGCAGGACCCCGACGAGCAGCTCGCGTGCGCCCTCGCACCCCTCTTCACGGACGCTGCTAGAAAACGGCGCTGTAGGACAGCATCGGCCCGCGGTATTTCCAGTTCAGGTTGCCATTGAACTTGTCGCCGTCCACGTCGAGGTCGACGTTGAACTGGTTGTAGCCGAGGCCGAAGCCCAGCCACTTCTTGGGCTGCCAGTTCACCATCACCTTGTAGTCCTGCACGCTGCCGTCGTACTGGTCGTAGGCCAGCGAGAAGAACTGCGCGCTCGCGTCGATCCAGAAATCATGCGGCAGCTGCCAGAGGCCGCGCAGTCCGATGACCGGCAGCGGCACGTCGATGGTGCCTTCCCGCTTGATGTCCCCGGTGAGCGTGCCATTCGAGGTCGACGCCTTGGCCGACAGTCCCATTCCCAGCGAGGCGAGGTGCACGCCGAAGGTGCCAGTCACCTCATAGGTATCGCGTCTCAGGAAAGCGTACTCGTAGGCCAGTTCATAGATGTCGAAACTGAACTCGGAGTTGACCTTCGCATTGACGGGATAGACCTCACCAC
>JBAVIQ010000310.1:0-1673 GCA_049687035.1 Steroidobacteraceae bacterium | reverse complement strand
GTCCGGCGCATCGTCTACCTCGGCGGGTTGATCCCCGCGAATGCCCGCTCGGAACACCTGCGCTCGCGGGCAGAAACCGGTGACGTCCTGCGCGCGAGCGGCGTGCCTGTCACCGAACTCCGCGCCGGCATGATCATCGGCCCGGGCTCCGCCGCGTACGAAGTGATCCGCGACCTGGTCAATCACCTGCCCGTCATGGTGACGCCACGCTGGGTGAAGTCGGTCTCGACGCCGATCGCGCTCGACGACCTGCTCGCCTACCTGGTCGCGGTCGCCGACATCGACGCGGCGGCGGGCAAGATACTCGATGCCGGTGGCCCCGACACCGTGACGTACGCAGCGATCATGCGCTGTTACGGCGACCAGGTCGGACGCCACCCGCTGATCGTGCCGGTGCCGGTGCTGACGCCGCGTTTGTCGTCGTACTGGCTGCGCCTGGTGACGACGGTCCCGGTCGGCATCGCGCAGGCGCTGGTCGAAGGTCTCGAGCACGATTTCGTCGCGCACGACGACGAACTGCAGCGCCTGGTGCCGCGGGCGCGGCTGGGGCTCGAAGCCGCGATCCGCGCCGCGATCGAGGCGGACCGCCAGCACGCGGTGATCGCGCGCTGGGTCGAAGGCTCGATCGCGTGCCGCAATTTCCGGCCCGAGTACGCGTTCTATGCCAAGCGTGAAGGCGCGACCGCGCACGGCGAGGTCGATGCCGAGCGCGTGTTCGCGACCATCTGCACCATCGGTGGCGAGGACGGCTGGTTCTACGCCAACGTCCTGTGGTGGATCCGTGGCGCGATCGACTGGCTGGTGGGCGGCCCGAGCTTCCGGCGCAAGCGCCGTCACCCGACCGACCTGCGCGTCGGCGACGTCGTCGATTCGTGGCGCGTGATCGCGCTCGAGCCCGGACGACGGCTCACGCTGCTGATGGAGATGAAGGCACCGGGCGCGGGCGTGCTCGAATTCGTGGTGCAGCCACAGGGCGCGGGCGCGAGCGTTTCAGCCACGGCTTACTGGCATCCTGCCGGCGTGTGGGGGCTCGTCTACTGGTACGCGCTGATTCCCGCGCACGCGTTCATCTTCCGCGGCCTGACGCGGGCGATCATCAGGCGTGCGCGCCGCTGAATCGGCCTGCCGCCCCCGCGAGGGAGCGACGGCCTTGGATCACTCTGCTGCCGCCTCGGCCGCCTTCGGGCCGCCGAACCGGTAACGCATCGACAGCGTCACGTAGTTCACGTCGTAGTTGTAGGGATCGACGCCGAGGCCCAGTACCGTCGGCATGGCTGCCGGCTGCGAGTTGTACGACCAGTCGTTCGTCTTGAGCGACTCGTACCACCACGTGAGCATCAGGTCGGTGCGCTCGCTGAAGCCGTACGTCACGCCCGCCTTGAACGAACTGAGTTCGCTCTTCACGGTCGGGAAGTTGCCGCTGCCTGCACCGGTGATATTCGTGCGCGAATCGCCCGCGCCATACGTGTAATCGAGGTTGACGTTGATCTTGTCCGTGAACTGCGCGTTCACGCCCGCACCGTACGTCTCGAAGTCGTCCTGCACCTTGCCCGTCCAGTCGGCCGTCGTGAAGGTGCTGCTGCCCCTCGTCGTCGAGTCGATCTTCTCGCGCCCCAGCGTGGCGTAGGCCGCGATCTTTTCATTGACGGTCCAGTTGAGGTCGACGCCATAAC
>JBAVIQ010000309.1:0-2767 GCA_049687035.1 Steroidobacteraceae bacterium | reverse complement strand
GAAGAACCCCTTATGGTCGCCTGCCAATGGGTGTAACCGCCATCCCGGGGCTGCGAGATCGTCAGGCCTGGTTGCAACATCCAGTGCGGTTAGCTGCAGCCGAAGCTTCGTCGCATGGTGAGGCTGGATACCGGCCTTGGTACCCCGCTTGAAGAACGCCTCGAGGCCCTTGTGCCGGAAGCTCCTGATCATGCGACATCGTAATGTGACAAGCGACGCTTTACAAGTGGCCCGCGCGCCCGGAGAGATTGTCGCCCCGCCCCGCTCCGCTCCTGGCGACCCCGCTGGGGCCGTTGCCGATGCGCTCCGTTGCCGCGAATCGGCAACGTCCAACCGCGCAGACGCGCGGTAGTCGACCTCCCGACCTTCTGGTTCGTAGGACGCCTTGGATTTTCCAGACTTTGTGAAATCGACAAGTTAGATGGCTCGCCCTCACTCTACGTTCCGTTGAATCTCGTCAAGTCACGCCGAGTGGGACTGCAGCCCTACGCGCGTTACGGCCCCCATCCCGTTTCCGCGTGATTGGGCTCGATTTTCGCCGCAGCGTCTGGTCCGACGACGACTATCGTGCGTTGATCCGCTTCACATGGCCAGACAGGGCTGTCGGCCCGCCTCTCGCCAGTCCGTCCCGCGAACGGCTGTACTGCGCAGATTGACGAGCGCGGTCCCCTGCCTCATCGTCGCGCTCGTTTCCGCGAGATTCGCAACGAGCACGACGAGAATCCGGTCACATGGCGACAGTCGATGACCTCCGGCAGTGGATTTCCGCGAACGAGTCGTTCCTGAGCGGCACGACCGCCCTGGTTGCGCTGGCAGGGTTGGTTCTCTCGCCAATCGGGAAGGCCCTGCGGCGCGTGATCGTGCCCAAGAGAACCGATGCACGAGTGGACGCCGGGCTGGCGCCGGGCCCAGACAAGTCTGGGCAAGTCGCCGCGCTTGCCCTCGGTGCGAATGGTCTTGCCGCATCCAATGAGCCGATTCTCGCCGTCCTGCCTTTCGACAACCTGTCGAGCGATCCGGAGATGCAGTTCTTCTCCGACGGTGTCACCGAGGAGATCATCCAACGCCTCTCGCGCGGCGCCGGACTCGCAGTGATCGGCCGCGCATCCAGTTTCCAGTTCCGGGGCGAACGCAAGGCCGAAGCAGCCCGAACGCTCAGCTGCACTCACGTCCTGGACGGCTCGATCCGACGCACCGGGGGTCGCGTGCGCATCAGCGCGCACCTCGTCGATGCGCCGTCCAGCAGGACGCTCTGGTCGGACCGCTACGACCGGGGCACAGAAAACATCTTTGAAGTCCAGGACGACATCTCGGAGAGCATCGCCGGTGCGCTCCATCGGGCGTTTTCACGCGCCGCGACGCAGGCCATCGATCCCGCCGTCTACGACCTCTATCTGCGCGCCTCCCCACACTCCTACGCGCCGGACGAACTGCGAACCAGCCTCGGCCTGCTGGAGGTCGTCACCCAGCGTGCACTGCAGTTCGCCGACGCGTGGGGCCGGTTGGCTTACGTCAGGGCGTGGCGGTCGTTCTATCAGCCGTTCGCCGACCGGCCGGCGAGTGCCGGCCAGGTCGCGACAGAAGCAGCCCGGGCCCTCGCGCTCGACCCCGAGAATGCCGATGCCCTGGCTGCGCAACTCTTTATCGTTCCGGCCTTCGGAAGATTCCTCGAGGGCGAAGCAGCGCTGGAACGCCTGCGAAGCGCCCCGGGGTCGGCGCACGGACGCGCATACGTCGGCTGGTACCTTCGAACCACTGGGAGGATTCGCGCGAGCCTGGAGGAGACGGAGCGCGCCTACCGGCTGAACGCATTGGATCCGATGACCGCCAACACGCTCGCACTCGCGAGAATGGCTGCCGGACGCGTGGCGGACGCGGTACCTGTCTACGAAGAACTGTTGGTGCGGGTGCCCGACATGAGCTTTCCGGTATCGAGCCTGTTGCGCGCCCATGCATTGCAGCAGGATTGGGCAGCGGTCGACCGCATGCTCGAACTCGCTGCGAAACGCGAGCTTCGTGAGTTCCAGGATGGGTTGCCGTTCATCCGCGCCAAGCGCGACCCGACGCCGGAGAACATCGGAGCATGGCGCAGTGCTCTCGAAGCCAACGTGCGCGGGACCGGTAGTGTCGACGTCGCGCAGCTGGTGTACGCTGCGCATCTGGGCCTCGTCGACCTGGCTTACCAGTTAGCCGGGACCGCGTGCCTGGGACCGACCGGGACCAGCGACGACATAATGGGGCCCGATGCCTACCGGACGTCGCTGATGTTCATGTCCGGGATGCCGGAGATGCGCAACGACCCGCGCTTCGCACAGCTTTGCGCGCGGCTGGGGCTGGTCGAGTTCTGGATAAAGACGGACGTGTGGCCCGATTGCGCCGACGAAGTCCCCTACGATTTCAGGGCTGAGTGCGCCAGGGTCCAGCACATCCCGAAGGACGAGTTCTGGCCACGGACTGTACGCGGGCCGAAGTCATGAGCGCGAAAGCAAAATGGCGCGCCCGGAGAGATGGCGGCCCCGCTCCGCTACCGGCCGCCCCGCTGGGGCCGTTGCCGATGCGCTCCGATGCCGCGAATCGGCAACGTCCTACCGCGCTGGCGCGCGGTAGTCGACCTCCCGACGATGTCGGGAGTCCCTGACGTCTCGCCAGTGCGTACCGGTGAAATGAAAAAGGGCCACCTTTGCAGGTGACCCTTTTCCATTTCACATGGCGCGCCCGGAGAGATTCGAACTCCCGACCTTCTGGTTCGTAGCCAGACGCTCTATCC
>JBAVIQ010000308.1:0-3994 GCA_049687035.1 Steroidobacteraceae bacterium | reverse complement strand
ACGCAGGCGTCATCGACAGCGTGACCGTGTCGCCGATCGCTTCGTGGAAGCCGTCGTGCGCGCCGTTCTGGAACATGAACGGCTGGTCCTTGTACCAGAGGTAGTAATAGACGTGACCCATCTCGTGGTAGATGGTCTTGAGTTCCTCGAGCGTCGGGCGCGTGCACATCTTGATGCGCACGTCTTCCTTGCCGTCCATGTGCCAGGCACTCGCGTGGCATTGCACGTTGCGGTCACGCGGCTGCGACAGCATCGAGCGTTCCCAGAACGTCGCCGGCAACGCGGGAAACGCGATCGACTGGTAGAACGCCTCGGCTGATTTCGCCATCCGTACCGAGTCGTATTTCTGCGCGACGAGTGCGGAGTCCACGTCGAGCTGGCTCACGCCCGGATACGGCTCGAAGATGTCGTAGGCGGCTTCCCATTGCTGGGCCCACATGTTGCCGAACAGATGCGCCGGAATCGGCTTGCCCGCCGGCACTTTGTCCTCGCCGTACTTCGCCGCGAGCTTGCCGCGCGCGTAGCACTGCAGGTCCTTGTAGAGCGGCTCGACCTGCTGGTAGAGGCGCGCGGCTTCCCTGGTGAATTCGTCGGCCGGCATGTCGTAGCCCGACCGCCACATCGCGCCTACGTCTTTGTAGCCAAGTTCGCGTGCGCCTTCGTTCGCCAGTTCCGTGAAGCGGACGTAGTCGGGGCGCAGTCCGCGCGCCTGGTCGTGCCAGCCCTTCCATGCATCGAGCAGCTCGTCATAGTTGCGGCTCTTCTCGAGCACCCCCTTCAACTGCACCTCGTCGCGGCAGTCCTTGCCACCGTCCTTGCAGTACTTGGCCTCACCGTATTTCGCTTCCATGCCTGCCATGATCGTCGCGAGTTCGGCGCGCTTGGCGGGATCATCCGGCGCCGGTGCCGACACGCCCTGTCGCAACAAGTCGATCGAGCGGCGGGAGGCCGCGCTCATCGGCTTGCCGTCGAACTTTTTCGATTCTTCGACCGCCTTGCTGAAGGCGGCCAGGAAACGCTCGTTGGCGCGGGCGCTCAGCAGCTGCGTGTCGACCGTGATGTAGGTCGCCTGCGTCCAGCCGGCCGCGTTCAGCTCCAGCGCGATGTCCGCAAATTCCCTGTTGAGCCGGGCGACGAACTCGTCGCCGGTCTCGGCCGTTGCGGTGCCCAGCGGCGCGACCGCGCACAGCGCGATGGCGACGGCCGCGGCAAGGCGCGGACGGAGGCGGACAGTGGCGTTGGAACGCATGTCGATGCAGTTCAGGGGCATGGCGGTCTCCGGACGTGGAATGGGCGCGGACTCAGTCGAGGCCGACCTTGGTTTCGACGCGGTAACTGAAGAGGTCCGAGTTGTAGCGGGCCACGAGGTGATCCTGCAGCTGGCCTTGCGCGTCGTAGGAAAAGCGGACGAGCTTGAGCAGCGGCTTGCCGCTCGGGACGTCGAGCGCGCGGGCCACGTCGGGCGCCGCGCCCTCCGCGCTGAGGAAGCGCTCCATGCGGGCGATCTTGAGCCCGTAGCGTTCGAACAGCGTCAGGCGGCTCGCACCCTCGAATTCCTTCTTCGGCATCGACGCCGAGAACTTCGGTGTCCACGAGACGTAGTGCGCAAACGGCTGGCCACTGGCACTGCGCACCCGCACGAGCTGACACACCCGGATGCCCGCACCGAGGCCGAAGGCCGTCTGCAGGTCCGGCGGCGGTACCGCCATGCGCTTGATCAGTACCGTGAGCGTCGTACCGCGGCCGAGGTCGCCGAGGCTTTCCGCGTTGGAGCCGAGCGGCGCCACGATCGGCACCGGGCGATCCGCGTGACTGACGAAGGTGCCCTTGCCACGGTGCCGGACCACGAGACCTTTTGCTGCGAGTTCGACCAGCGTGCGTCGCGCCGTGATGCGCGACACGTCGAAGCCGTCCGCGAGGTCCTTCTCGGACGGCATGCGCGACCCGATCGGCAGCACGCCCTTCACGATGGCGTCGTGCAGGACCGTATACAGCTGGAAATACAGCGGCGACGGCGAATCGGCGTCGATCAGCTCCCGGTCGAGCAGGGCGAGCGCCGCCGCGCCTTCGGCTTGTCTCATGCAGCCGCTCCGCCGCTGTCCGTCATCAATGCTTGATGTCTTCGGCGCCGTGCATCCAGCGCACGAGCGTGCCCGAGAGCGTCCACAGCACGACGGCGAACACGAACAGCGTTCCGGCCAGGCCGCCGAAGATCGACAGCTCGCCGAGGCTCTCGGCATACGAGCCGATGATGCCGGCCAGCCAGTTGGCTACGAAGTTGATCAGGAACCAGACTCCCATCATCAGCGACGCAAGACGCAGCGGCGCGAGCTTCGTGACCATCGACAGCCCGACCGGCGAGATGCAGAGTTCGCCCGTCGTGTGGAAGAAGTAGGCGAGCACGAGCCACAACATGCTGGCCTTGGCGCCCGTCTCCGATTCGAGCGCGGCTGCAACCATGGCGAGGAAACCGATCCCCGTGAGCACGAGGCCCAGCATCATCTTCTTCGGCGTCGGTGGACTGAGGCCTGCCTCGCCGAGCTTGCTCCAGGCGACCGAGAACAGGGGCGCCAGCAGCACGATGAAGAGCGGGTTCAGCGACTGGAACCAGCCCGCCGGCACCTCGAATGCGCCGATCATGCGATCGGTCTTGTCGGCTGCGTACAGGTTCATGAGGCCGCCAGCCTGCTCGAACGCCGCCCAGAACAGCACGATGAACATGAACAGCATGAAGATCACGCGCAGGCGATCCACTTCATCGGGCGTCAGCGGCTTCTTGTCGCCGCCCGCGAGCGCGGCTGCGCGGTGCGCGGCAGGCACCACGCCGATGTCGCCAAGGTACCTGCGTGCCAGCAGCAGCTGGATGATCACCGACAGGATCATGCCGACGCCGGCGCAGAAGTACCCGTATGCCCAGCCCTTGGCCGGATCTTCGCCGAGGGTCGAACAGACGAGCGGCGCGAGGAACGCACCCGCGTTGATACCCATGTAGAAGATCGTGAATGCGCCGTCACGGCGCGCGTCGCCTTCGGGGTAGAGGTCACCAACCATCGTCGAGATGTTCGGCTTGAAGAAACCGTTGCCGAGCACCAGCAGGATCAAGCCGATATAGAAGAGTTGCAGATTGCCCGGAATCGCGGCGGCAAGCGTGAACTGGCCCGCGGCCATCACCAGGCCGCCGATGATCACGGACTTGCGCTGGCCAAGGTAGTTGTCGGCGAGCCAGCCGCCGATCAGCGGCGTGAAGTAGACGAAGCCGGTGAAGAGACCGTACAGCTTGAGCGCTTCGGCCTGCGTCCAGCCGAAGCCTGGGTTCGCTGCCTCGACGCCGGCCACCAGCGACAGCACCAGCAATGCGCGCATGCCGTAATAGCTGAAGCGTTCCCACATCTCCGTCGCGAAGAGCAGGAACAGTCCCTTCGGGTGGCCGAGCAACGTGCCTGCGGGCACGCCGGGTACGGTTGAGCTGGACATTATTTTTTCGCCATTCCAATGGGTTGCGCCAGCGGGCGCGAGGCCGCAGAGTCTGGTGGATGTTGCGGTGCGAGAGCAAGCCGCCCGCCACAGGTCTCGCGAAAACGGGGGACGTGCGCCTGTTTCCCCCGATTCTCGTGTTGCTACCGGACGCCGCCAGCCAGCCGCTGCACGCGGGAGGCGATCAGCAGCAGTGCCGCCCCGGAAATCAGCGAGACGAGCGCGATCTTCAGGTATTGGCCGGGCATCGACGCCACGTCCTGCGCATCGAATTCCCCCGCGACCAGCCCGGCGAGCAACAGGCCGAGCGACGTCGCCAGGAACCACAGTCCCATCATCTGGCCGACGAGGCGAGGCGGTGCAAGCTTCGTCACCGAGCTCAAGCCCACGGGACTCAGGCACAGTTCGCCGAAGCAATGCAGCAGGTAAGCCAGCAGCAGCCACTGCGGACCCGCGAGCTGGCCGCTGGCGACCACTGTGGCTGCGCCGACCATCACGATGAACCCCAGGCCGAGCAGCA
>JBAVIQ010000307.1:0-2855 GCA_049687035.1 Steroidobacteraceae bacterium | reverse complement strand
CAGGAAGAACGTGTAGACGCAGGCGCGGCGAATCTGGCGCAGGCGTTCCTGCTCCGGCAGGTGCCGCGACGCGGACATGACGAGCGGAACGGCGCCGAACGGGTTCACGATCGGCAGGATCGCGAGCAGCGCCGCCAGCAGCGAGCTGAAATAGAGTCCAAGCCAGTTCATCCGCCCACTTTAACCGGCAGCTAGAATGCCTGCATGACCGTGTGCCACCCGACCCCGTGAACAGTTCCCGCAGCACCCCGCGCGTGCGCCTGATGGCCCTGACCATCGTCGCCTGCATCGTCCTGGTCGCCCTCACCGAGCGCACCACATTCTCCGGCTTCGCGAGCGGGACGGTGGGGTTCTTCGGGTTCGTGCTGGTCGCGATCGCCGCGCTAGGCCGTTTCTGGACCTCGCTGTTCATCGCAGGGCGCAAGGACGCGACGCTGGTCCTGGTCGGGCCGTACGCCGCGTGCCGGCACCCGCTGTACCTGCTGTCGCTGCTCGGGATGCTCGGCCTCGGCCTCGCCACGCGCAGCGTCGTACTGCTGCTGGCGCTGGTAAGCATCGCTGCCTTTTTACACGTCGGTGCCATTCGGGCCGAGGACGCGCTGCTCGAGCGCACGCATGGTGAAGCGGCTCGCCGCTATCGCGAGCAGGTACCGGCGCTGATTCCGGACTGGTCGCGCTATTCAGTCCCGGAGTCGATGGAGATCCAGCCGCGCGTGCTGTGGAAAGCCCTGCTCGACGCCGGCAGCCTGCTGCTGGCGCTGGCGCTCGTGCAGGCAGCGCACCTGCTGCAGCACGCCGGAGTCATCGCCCCCTGGTGGCGCTTGCCTTGAACGAGCCCACGTCGCGCACCGTGCTCAAGCACGACCTGCTGGGTTCCGTCTGTCGCATCGACGTGCCTGCGCAGGGCTCCCACCCGGGTTCCGCCTGCATCGAACGCGATACGCGCGATGCGCGCTGGTGGCTGCGGCCCGCGGCGCGACGGCTCGCGACCCGCGAAGCGCGCGCACTCGCGGCGCTGCAGCAGGTGCCGGGCATTCCACGACTGCTCCAGTGGGACGGCCGCCGCCTGCGGCGCTCGTGGCTCGATGGCCAGCCGATGCAGCGGAACCAGCCGCGGGACCCTGCGTATTACCGCGAAGCCCTGCGATTGATTCGACGCCTGCACGCGGCTGGCGTCGTGCACAACGACCTGGCCAAGGAACCGAACTGGCTCGTCGCGCCGGACGGTTCCCCTGCCGTTGTGGACTTTCAACTCGCGATGCGTCCGCGCTATCGCGGCTGGCGCTTCCGCGCACTCGCGTACGACGACCTGCGGCACCTCTTGAAACACAAGCGCACGTATTGCCCGGAGCGACTCACGGCGCGGCAACGCGCCATCCTCGCGCACCGCTCATGGCCGGCCGCGATCTGGATACGCACGGGCAAACCCGTTTATCGGTGGGTGACGCGGGGACTGCTGGGCTGGTCGGACCGTGAAGGAGCCGGTGACCGCGGCCACTGAGAGGCCGCCACGACCACTAGTCGATGTTCGGGATTCGACTTTTCAGGGGTCGACTTTCTCGAAGTCGAGGGTCGGTGCGTCACCCGGACGGAAATAGACGTACCGGCCACTCATCTGCACCAGGGCGGCATCACGCTCGGCACGGCTCGCGAACCAGTGTTCCTTCTGCCAGTCATCGCCCACGAGGTGACGAAACGGGTCATTGCGGCGCGTGCGGACACGCAGGCCGTAGGGATGTGACGCGGGCAGCGGCTGCCGCAGGTTCTGTTCGTTGGCGATAGCCATGGGCACTCTCCGGGAAGGCCTGCATTTTAGCCTTTCCGGACGCGCCCTGCCGGACGGCTCAGAAGGTCTTACCGAGATAGAGATAAAAGGCCCGTTCGCCTCCACTCGCGAGGCCCGCGGCCAGGTAGACCGGGCCGAACGGGCTCTCGGCACCGAGGAACAGGCTGCCGCCCGTCTCGAGGTCCCCGAGATCCACGTCATCGCGGGTCGCCCACACATTGCCTGCTTCCACCGAGAAACCGATGTAGGCCGGGAACTCGAAGAAGCCCGTGCCGCCCCGGCTGATACGGCGGTACACGATGGCGCGCGCGATGCCGTACTGGGTGCCGACTTTCGCGTCGGGCGTGAGTCCGGACAGGTCGAACAGTCCGCCGAGCGTAAAGAGCTCCTGCGGTGAGACCACCTGGTCGTCCAGGGCCGAGCCGCCGTCCATCGACCACACCACGCTGTAGCGGCCGCGACTGCGCGCCAGTTGCCACGACGCGCGCAGGATGTCCGCATCCCGCGTGGCGCCAAGCGACTCGCGATCCGCGAGCCAGCTCGCGCGGAACGCCTGGCCCTGCTTCGGGAAATAGCCGCTGTCGAGCCGGTCGTAGCCGAAATTCACGAAGGCACCGCCGAGGTCGAACCTGGCGGCGGGCAGGCCTGGATCGCCGACCATCACGTGGCTGCTGCCGTCGCCGCGCCGCACACCCACGCGCAATTCGCCCCAGTTCGACAGCTGCGCGCCCACCGCCAGCGACACTTCGGTGTCCCGAGTGCGATAACGCGCGAGCCGCTGCCCTTCGTCGTTGACGACCTGCAGCATGACCTCTTCGTAACGGAACGCCGGCGCAATGAAGTACGGTCGGCGCAGCGACAGCGGCTGGTAGAACTCCGTCAGCAGCTTCGGCTCCTCGCCGATCTGGCCGTCGATGATCCACTCGGCGTCGAGCGCATTGAGTCGCGTCAGGCGCAGCTGCGCCGCTGCATTTGCCGTGGCGCCGCCTTCGTAATCGTTCTCCATGCCGACGCCGAGCCGCAGGAACGCCGGGCCCCAGGACTTGCGGCGCAAGTCGATCTCCAGTCC
>JBAVIQ010000306.1:0-4361 GCA_049687035.1 Steroidobacteraceae bacterium | reverse complement strand
GCCTACAGGGACGTATTCACGGCGTGTCTGCCGCAACCGTCCCGAAGGGCAAACGTCCCGACGCAAAGAATCAAACGGACGAATCAGCGCTCCAGCTGCACCGCCGCCATCGCCGCACCGACGATGCCGGCATCGTTGCCGAAAGCGGCCGGCACGATTTCCGCCCGGCTGCTGAGCAGCGACCCGAAATGCTGCCAGTTCTCGGTGACTCCGCCCCCGATCACGAACACGTCGGGCCACAGCAGCGAGTGGTACGCCTCGAGCACCTCGTTCACCTCGGCCGCCCACTCCACCCAGTCGAGATCGAGGTCGGCACGAACCTTCGCGGACGCGCGGTGCTCCGCCTCCTTGCCCCGCACTTCGAGGTGACCGAGTTCCGTGTTCGGCAGCAAGCGCCCATCCACGAACAGCGCCGTGCCGATGCCCGTGCCGAGCGTGATCACCATCACCGTGCCTTCGCGATTGCGACCCGCGCCAAGCGTCATCTCCGCGATGCCCGCCGCATCGGCGTCGTTCAGGAACGCCACCGGCCGCTGCAACCGCGCCTGCATGTGGCCCTGCACGTTCATGCCGATCCAGCGCTTGTCGATGTTCGCGGCGGTCCACGCCACGCCCTGCTTCGCGACGGCGGGAAACGCGAGCCCCACCGGGCCGGACGACGGCAACTCGCGCGCCATCGCGACCAGCAGTTCGAGGACCGCTTCGGGAGCCGCGCCCGCAGGCGTCGCGCGCCGCAGGGTCCCGCCCATGACGAGTCCCGATTCGATGTGCACCAGCCCAGCCTTGACGAACGAACCGCCGACGTCGAACGCCAGCCGCAACGAGGGGTCGCCCTCTTTCACATCGATCTCCTCATGCGGGTCACCGGTGTCGGAGCCGAAATCGCAATCCGCCCCGGCGGCGTCAACCTTTCTTCAAGCTCTCGATCATCTGCTGGTTCGCGGCAAGCGCCATCTGCGCGTCACGGTCCCTGGCCTTCTGCTGGCGACTCATCAGGACGCCCGCGATCACGACTCCGACGGCGACGATGGCGACGACGATGGTCGCAAGCGCATTGATGTCCGGGCTCACACCCAGGCGCACCTTGGAAAAGATCACCATCGGCAGGGTGCTCGAGCCCGGCCCGGCCACGAAGCTCGTGGTCACGAGGTCGTCGACCGAGAGGGTGAACGCGAGCAGCCATCCGGAGAGCAGCGCCGGCGTGATGATGGGCAGCGTGATGAGGAAGAACACGCGCGACGGGCGCGCCCCGAGATCCATCGCGGCCTCCTCCAGCGAATCGTCCATCTGCGAGAGGCGGGACTGCACGACGACCGTCACATAGGCCATGGTGAAGGTGACGTGAGCGATGACGATGGTCGTCATGCCGCGCCCGGCGGGCCAGCCGATCAGCTGCTCCATGGTCACGAACAGCAGCAGCATCGAGAGCCCGGTGATGACCTCGGGCATCACGAGCGGCGCGGTCGTGAGGCCGGAGAGCAGCGTCCTGCCCCGGAACGGGCCGAAGCGCGCGAGAACCAGGCCAGCGAGCGTCCCGAGCACCACTGCGATCGTGGCCGACACCGCGGCAATCTTCAGGCTGAGCCAGGCCGCCCCCAGGATCTGCTGGTTGTGCAGCAGTTCCCCGTACCACTTGGTCGAGAAGCCCGCCCATACCGTGACGAGCTTCGACTCGTTGAACGAATACACGACCAGCGACATGATCGGGATGTACAGGAACGCGAACCCGATCACGAGCGAAAAGAGGCGGAACCAGGAGCGGCCCTGCGTCATCGGTGCAGCCCCGCGCCCGCCTCGGCATCCTGCGCCCGCTGGTAATACATGATCGGGATCACCAGGAACATCAGCAGCGCGATCGCGACCGCGCTCGCGACCGGCCAGTCGCGGTTGTTGAAGAACTCCGTCCAGAGCACTTTTCCGATCATGAGCATCCCAGGGCTGCCGAGCAGCGACGGAATGACGAACTCGCCGACCGCCGGAATGAACACCAGCAGGCAGCCGGCCACGATCCCGGGCCGCGACAGGGGCAGCGTAATCTTGTAGAAGGCCTGCCACGGCTTGCAGCCGAGGTCGGACGCGGCCTCGAGCAGCGTGAGGTCCATCTTCTCGAGGTTGGCATACAGCGGCAGGATCATGAACGGCAGGTAGGAGTAGACGATGCCGATGTACACGGCGGTATAGGTCTGCATGATCTGCAGCGGCTCGTGGATCACGCCGAGCCACATCAACGTGTTGTTCAGCAGGCCGTTCTGCTTGAGGATGCCGATCCACGCATACACGCGCAGCAGGAACGAGGTCCAGAACGGCAGCACGATCATCAGCATCAGGATGTTGCGGGTCGAAGGCGAGCTGCGCGCGATCGAGTAGGCGATCGGGTAGCCGATCAGCAGGCACAGGATCGTCGAGATTGCCGCGACCATGATGGAGTTCAGGTAGGCCTTCCAGTAGAGGTTGTCCTCCACCAGGAACATGAAGTTACCGAAGTCGAGCTGGACCTGGACTGCCTTCTCCGACACCCAGTGCAGCAGCGGCGCGTAGGGCGGCATCGCAATCGCGGCCGTCGAGAAACTGATCTTGAGGACGATCACGAACGGCACGAGGAAGAACAGCACGAGCCAGAGGTAGGGCACCGACGTGACGAGACCCTGCCCCGTCAGGCCGAGGCGCTTCAGCACGCGGTTCACTTGGTCACCACCACCGGGCTCTCTGGGTACCAGTGAAGGTAGACGCGCTCGTCCCAGGTGATGCGATCATCCGAGTGGCGATGCACGTTCGGCTGCGTGACGCGCACGACCTTGCCCGAATCGAGCTTGAGCAGGTAGATGGACATGTCGCCCATGTAGGCGATGTCGCGCACTACTGCCGCGGCCCAGTTGTCGGCCCCTTCCGGCTTTTCGCGCGAAAGATGGACCTTCTCCGGCCTGATGGCCGCCCACACGGTCGCGCCCGGGGCGGAACTGACGCCGTGGTCCACGTAGATCGGGGCTTCGAGGTCGTCACAGGCGATGCGCACATAGGACGGCTCGTCCTCGATCAGGCGCCCCTCGAAAGTGTTTACCGAGCCGATGAATTCGGCGACGAATCGCGAGCTCGGGTACTCGTAGATCTCGCTCGGCGTGCCGACCTGCACGATCTCGCCGTGGTTCATGAGCCCGATGCGGGTCGAGAGCGTCATCGCCTCTTCCTGATCGTGCGTCACCACGATGAAGGTGACGCCGAGCGTCTCCTGGATGTTGATGAGCTCGAACTGCGTGTGCTCGCGCAGCTTCTTGTCGAGCGCTGCCAACGGCTCGTCGAGCAGCAGCAGCTTCGGCTTCTTGACCAGCGAGCGCGCGAGCGCCACGCGCTGGCGCTGCCCGCCCGACAGCTGGTGGGGCTTGCGCTTGGCGAACTGCCCGAGCTTCACGAGCTCCAGCATCTCGCCGACGCGGCGCGCGGTTTCGGCCTTGGGCACGCCCTCCTGCCGCAGCCCGAACGCCACGTTCTGCTCCACCGACATGTGCGGGAAGATCGCGTAGGACTGGAACATCATGTTGACCGGCCGCTCGTACGGCGGGATGGCGGTCATGTCCACACCGTCGATGTAGATGCGGCCCGCCGTCGGGCGCTCGAAGCCGGCCAGCATGCGCAGCAGAGTCGTCTTGCCGCAGCCGGACGCGCCGAGCAGGCAGAAGATCTCTTTCTTGTAGATGTCGAGCGTGACGTCGTCGACGGCCACGAAGTCGCCGAACTTCTTGGTCACCTTCTCGATCCTGACGTATGGCTTCGCGTCCGGGTCGGTCCAGGGTTCGAATTTCTGCTGCGTTGCGCGTGGTGAGGTTGCCATGGAATCTCGGGCGATTTGCTGCTGGGACCGTCACTCAGGTTTATAGCCCAGAGACGGTGCGGTGGGTAGGCCGGAAACGAAGCGGGGCGGGCGGAGACATTCGCTCCGACCGCCCCGCTCCAGGTCCCATGCGGCTGGAGGCCTACTTGCCGGTCATGAACCGCGTCCAGCTGCGGTTCAACTCGCGCGTGAACTCCGGTGAGCGTGCGAGGTTCGGGAACAGCTTTGCCATCGTCTCGGGCGGCGGGTACACGCCCGGATCGTCGCGCACCGACGGGTCGAGCAACGGCACCGAGGCGGCATTGCCGTTCGCGTAGTGCACGAAGTTCGAGTTCGCCGCCGCCACCTCGGGCTTCATCATGAAGTTGATGAAGGCGTGCGCGTTGTCGGGATGCGGCGCGTCCGCCGGGATCGCGTAGTTGTCGAACCAGATGATGGTGCCGTCCGAGGGAACAGCCAGGCCGATTTCCACACCCTGCTTGGCCTCCTCGGCCCGGGTCTTCGCCTGGAGAATGTCGCCGCTCCAGCCCAGCAC
>JBAVIQ010000305.1:0-9220 GCA_049687035.1 Steroidobacteraceae bacterium | reverse complement strand
GCGACCAGCGCGTTGAGTGTCAGCAGGTTCAGCGCCGGCGGGCAGTCGATGATGATGACGTCGTAGTTGTCGCGGACCGGCTTCAGCGCATTCCGCAACCGCACCTCGCGGCCGATCATGCTCATCAGCTGCACTTCCGCCGCGACCAGGTCCTGGTTGCCGGGCAGCAGCGTGAAGTTGCCGGGATCAACGGGCACGAGCGCAGCCGCCAGTTCGCAGTCGCCGAGCAGCACGTCGGTCGTCGACCGCTCGAGGCTGGCTTTGTCGACGCCGCAACCCATCGTGGCATTGCCCTGCGGATCGCAATCGACGAGCAGCACCTTGCGTTGCGTCGCGGCGAGCGACGCAGCAAGGTTGACGGCGGTCGTCGTCTTGCCGACCCCGCCTTTCTGGTTAGCTACTGCGATGACGCGTTGCATGGAAGGCCTAAGGATACAGGGGAATCAGACTTTTTCGTGGGAGTGGGCGAGCTCGACTAGGTGGCGTTCCTCTTCCAGGCCCGGCACGTGCAGCCGGTGGACGGCCACGACCTTCCAGCCGCTGAGCTTTTTCGCGAGTTCGTCCTCGGGATACCGTCCCTTCATCGCGAGCAGCCTGCCGCCGCCCGCCACGAGGCCGCCCGCATTCTTGACCAGGTCCGCCAACGGGCCGACGGCTCGTGCGATGACCGTGTCGAAGCGATCCATCGGCTTGTAGCCTTCAGCCCGCGCCTGCGCGACTTCGACGTTGTCCAGCTGGAGAGTTTCGCGGACACATTCGAGGAATCGGCACTTCTTGCCGACCGATTCAACGAGAACGAAATGCACGCCGGGCGCGACGATTGCGAGTGGTATGCCAGGGAACCCGGCACCGCTGCCGATGTCCGCGACGCGCGTGCCGCGCAGCCACGGCACCACCGTCAGGCTGTCGAGAATGTGTTTCGTGACTTGCGCCGGCCGTTCACGGATGGCCGTGAGGTTCATGCGCGTGTTCCAGTCGTCGAGCAGGTCGAGGTGCGCGATCAGTTTCGCGCACTGCGCTGCGTCGAGCTCGATGCCGAGGCCACGAGCCCCTTCGATGAGGTCAGTCATCGCGGAAGGATACACCGGACCCTGAGCCGACCCCTCTCCCACTGCAGTGGGAGAGGGAGCAGCTCATAAGCGCGAGAGAGAGGCGAGCGATTCCGCCTTGGTCGTTTCCTTCACATTGTCGTCCGAGTTGCGGTCGATCCACTTGTTGAACGGGTCGACGCCCGCAAGACCAGGTTCCTTGTCTGTCACGATCGTCAGCGTCTGTTTGCCACTGTGGACGCGCGTCCGCTTGACGGCCAGCACGCTGGACTTGTCGTAACCCTTGCGGCCCGGCTCGATCGTGAACGCGCCCACGTCGAACATCTCGTCGAGCGGCGCCTCGGTCTCCTTACCCTTGCCGTCGGCATAGAGCTTACGGGCCTCGACGTCGAGCGTGACGTCCCAGCGGCCGTCGGTCCGGCGCTTCGCCTTCGCGTCGGTCACCTTGACGTCGTACAGCGTGATCTTCTCGAACAGGTCGGTGATCAGCTGCTGGTACTCGGGGCCTGCGACCTCGCGGAACCGATGGATAAGGTCCGACGAGTTGGCGTACGGCGCCGCTTTGAACGCGAACTCGCTGAGCAGCCCCCGCAACGCCTCGTTGACTTTGTCGGCGCCGATCTGGTCCTTGAGCAGGTATAGCGCGAGACCGCCCTTCTGGTAATGGATGTAGGGCTGGTTCTCGACACGCATCAGCGGCAGTTCCTCGAGCACTTCGCCGCCGCGCGAACGCAGGTACTTGTCCAGCTCGAACTTCAGGAACTTGCGGATTTCCTCCGGCCCGTACATCTGCTCCATGACCATCAGCGCCGAGTACTGCGCGAGCGACTCCACGATGAACGTCCCGCCCTGCTGGTCGGCGCTGATCACCTGGTGACCCCACCACTGGTGCCCGACTTCGTGCGCCGTGACGTAAGTGACCATGTCGATCTTCTCGGGATCGCGGTAGTCCGCGATGAAGCCGATGCCTTCGGAGTAGGGGATCGTGTTCGCGAACGACTGCGCGAACTGCGCGTAGTTCGGGAACTCGAGGATGCGCACCTGGCGGAATTGAAACGGGCTGAAGTGGCTGGTGAAGTAATCGAGCGACGCCTTCATCGCCGTGTTCATGCGCGGGACGTTATAGGCGTGCGCCGGGTCGTGATACACGGTGAGCTCGACGTCCTTCCAGCGATCCTTCGCGACTTCATACCGCGCCGACTGCACCGAGAAGAAGTTGTTGATCGGCGCGTCGCTGCGATAGCGCGTCGTGCGGCGGCCGTTCGTGACGGTGTCGGACTCACGATACCCGGGCGCGATCGCAATCTGGTCGGCCGTGGTGGACACCGTGATGTCGGAATTCACCCAGTCGCTGTCGTGCCGCAGCCCGTTGAAGTTGCGCGCGCTTTCGTCTTCGAGCTTCGCGGGACGCAGTTCCGGCGGGAGCCCGTACTTGCGGCGCGTGGCCCGGTCCTGCAGCAGGCCGTTGCGGTCCATGCCGAGCATCGGCGCGATCTCGGTGTTGTCGAGGAAGGTGCCGTTGTCGACGATGCGACGCTCGTTCTCGGAATTGCGGAAGCCTTGTTGTTCCCGCAACGTCTCGAACCTGATGGTGCGCGTCTCGAGCGGCGCGAGCGGACGCTCGAAGCGGTAGATCCGGTAATCCTGGTCGACATGCTCGGTCTCGAGCTTCGCGCCTTCCACGTCGAGCTTCGTCATCTGCAGCGGCTTGATCCAGCGTACGTGCACCCGGTCGAGCGGCTTGCCCGTGCGGTTCTGGATGACGTAGCTGCCGCGAGTCACCGCACGCGGCTCGCTCGGATACAGGTCCACCGCGAGCTTGACGTCGGTGATGCGCGGCTGCGGCACGGACTCATAGCCGATCAGGGCCTTCTCATAATCGGCCTGCTCACGCTCACGGCTCAGTCTCGTCGTGTAGTCGTTCAGGACGTTCGTGTTGTAGTAGATCCAGCCGCCAAGAACGCCCATGGTCACGAACGCTGCCGCGGCGACGAGCCCGGGGGTGCCCCGGAGCTTGCGCGGCAGTTGGGCGACCCGGGTCCTGAGCGGCGCACCGATACCGCGACGCCAGAGAGCGTAGGCGAACACGGCAAGCAGGACAGCCGCGGCGGACCAGTAGGCCTGGAACCACCATGCAATGCGGCCGAAATCACCTTGCCCGTTCATGTCGGAGAGCGGCGTGCCCGGCGTGCCGGCGTACTGATACAGGTTGTGCTCGAAGCCGAGGCGGTCGAGCGTGATCTGTGCGACCACGAACAGCAGCATCAGCATCCAGCCGAAGGTCTTGTGCGGGACCACCGTCTGCATGAAGATCGCGAGCACCGCGAACAGCACCACGTTGACCGTCGTCGGCAGCAGGTACCACGCGAGGTACTTGGGCGTCTCGAACTCGAAGTGGCCCTTGAGCGCCTGCACGGCAACGGCGGCGAGCACGCTCACCGCGAGCGTCGAGAACAGCACGATCGAGATAGCCAGGATTTTCGGTACCACGAAGGCCCAATCAGGCGCTGGCGTCGAATCGACGATCTCGTGCATGCGCCGATCGCGGTCGCGCCAGACCAGTTCGCCCGCGTAATAGATCGCGATGATCAGCGGGATGATCGTGAACGCACCCTGCAGCGCTTCGATCATCACGCGCGTGACGGGATGGATCGTGTTGCCGTAGAACTCGTCTGCATACCAGAGCGAGCCCAGCGAGTTCACGAAGCCAATGCCGAGCAGCACGATGAAGGCCGGACTGCGGATGGCGGCCGCGACATCGAACCTGGCAAGTGCCCAGAGCTGGCTCCAGCCCGCATCGCTGGAACGCTTCGCCTGCACGGCCGGCACCAACGCGGTACCGACAGCATTCGCCGGCCGCTCGTCGTCGATCTTGTCGGGTGCCTTTCCCGCCGCGACTCGACTGCCTCTTGCCGCACGCGAATAGATCGCCCAGGCCAGGCCGAGCAGCGCGAACGCGATGCCCGCCCAGAGAGCACGGTTCCAGAGGATGTACCCAGCGAAGTCGGGGATCTGCGTGTTGCGCTCGGCGGCCGTCCAGTAGCGGGTGGCCTGGTCGTAAGCGCCGAGCCCGAACGGATCGACCAGCGCGACGGTGTTGATGAACTCAGGGCGCGACAGGAAGCTCGTCGCAACCAGGTAGAGCACCAGGAATACGATGACGCCGACGTACGTCCACATCATGGAACGCGTGGCGGTCGCGATGGCGAAGAATCCCGCGCCCGTGACGAAGAGCGTCGGCACGCAGAGGAGCAGGTAGACGTAGACGTAATGCCACAGGTTGAATGGCCCGAGCACCTCGGGATCCAGCCATGGCATCGCGGCGCCGATGATCATGCCGAGCGGCGCACTCAGGAACAGCAGGCAGCCCGCGAGAAATGCGCCCGAGAACCGGCCGAACAGGTAATCGAAGCGTGAGAGACGCGTCGAATGAATGATCGGGCCGAATCCGGTCTCGTCGTCACGCACCACGACGTTGGCGACGAACGCGGTCAGGATGAAGATCGAGAAGACGCTCATGACCATGAGCGTCTGCGCGATGGCGAACGGCGAATTCTTCCAGACGTTGCCGCCCGAACCGATGTGCACGTTGTCGGACGCAACGGCGCCGAACGTGAGCAGCAGGAAGATGGCGAACGTGACCCAGAATGCGGGTGACCTGAGCTGGTAGCGCAGCTCGAACGCAGCGACGGACTTGAACATGGTCTCGCCTCAGGCCGCTTTGCGGCGTGTGCCGGCCAATGTCGAGAAGTACACGTCTTCGAGTCCGCCCTGCATCGGCTCGAAGCCGGCGCCGGGACTCGCGTCGGCGAGCACGTGGATGACGGTGCGTCCGCCGAAGAGCCGCGTGGCGATCACTTCATGGTCGCGGCGATGCGCGTCGAGCTCGTTCCTGGCGATGGTCTTGCGCCAGACGCGGCCTGCCATCGACGCGATCAATTCGTGCGGCGCACCCGTCTTCACGATCCGGCCGCTGGCAATGATCGCCATGTTCTGGCAGAGATCCGCGACGTCTTCGACGATGTGAGTCGAGAGGATCACGACCACGTTCTCGCCGATCTCGGCCAGCAGGTTCAGGAACCGGTTGCGCTCTTCGGGGTCGAGACCGGCCGTCGGCTCGTCGACGATGATGAGCTGCGGCTGCCCGAGCAGTGCCTGCGCGATGCCGAACCGCTGGCGCATGCCGCCGGAAAAGCCAGCGAGTGCCTTCTTGCGCACATCCCACAGGTTGACCTGCTGCAGCAGGGCATCGACTGTTTCGCGGCGCTCCCTGGCGTTGGGAAAGCCTTTCAGCACCGCGAGGTGATCGAGCATGTCGAGCGCGGTGACGCGCGGGTACACACCGAAGTCCTGCGGCAGGTAGCCGAGCGTGCGACGCAACGCGTCCGGATCCTTCAACACGTCGATCTCGCCGAAACGGATCGCACCCTGGGTCGGGATCTGCAGCGTCGCGATGCAGCGCATCAGCGAGGACTTGCCCGCACCGTTGGGACCCAGCAGGCCGAACATCCCGCGCGGAATCTGCAGCGTGACGTCGTCGAGCGCGCGCGTGCCGTTGGGGTAGACGTGGGTCATGTTGTCGATGCGAAGCATGGTGGATCCCTCCGGGACCGGGTCTGGGCCGGTCATTGACTGCGGGCATCCTAGGCGAGCATCGGTGTTGTAGTCAACTACACCACCAAGTCAGGCATGACTGCCCTGCAGAGAGGTTCCGGTCGCTGGCGAAGTCCGGAAGCCCGTTGGGCGGGCCTTCAGTTGCGGACCGTCATCGACACTAACTCATTGACTGGCACGGCCTCGAGCTTGGCCCGGTCCGCGAACATCGCGCCGAGCTTGCTGGCCTGCGCCGTTGGGAAGTAGGCGGCCACACAGGCGGCAAACCGGTCGCGGATACGGTTTGCAATGTCTGGTCTTGCTGCAACGTCCCGCCAGGTCTGGTCAAGCTCGGCCGTCACGGCAAGCTGCCAAGTGCCCTTGTCACTCGGCAGAGCAGGCAATCGAGGTGCTATCGGCCCGGCCAGGGCGATCAGCGCGAGACGCAGCCCGCGGCTGGTGGCATCGCCGATTCGCCAGGGTTCATGCCAGCCACCGACCGGCGCCGTGCCGGGGTGTTCAGTGACACACGGTTCGCTGCGTGCGATCAAGACCGCGGCGGCAACTTGATCCCGCGTGCCACCCAGCAGTGACGCCGCAGTGGCAGCGGACGCGATTCGCGTCAGTGCGCAACGCGCCGCTGCACTCGCGATCGATTCGGTGCCCTTGTTCGTGGATACGGCCGCGTGCTCGTGGACCGATCGAGCCCACTCGAGCGATGCGAGCTCACGTGCGTGGATCAAGGCGCCGAACAGGTCGCGCACCGTCGGCGGGCTCGCGGCTTCGGCGATCGCTTGACGCGCGCGGTAGTCGGCCACGGCGAGAATCGCACCGAGATTGTCCGAGACATCACCGGCAACCGTCGTCAACGCGGGGTCATTGGCCTGCAGCCAGCTGACCGTCGTCCCGATATTGAACGCTGCCTGGACGGGATCGAGTTGATACGACGTGCCGGGAACGCGTGCCCCGAACGCCATCGTCGCGCCGGGCACGAGCGCACCGAGCAGCTTCGCGCACGCGGGATCGTGCAGCGCCTTGAACGCGCACGCCAGCGAGTCCATGACCGCCAGGAATGCGACTTCGTATGCGGCTTCTGCGATGACGCGCGGCGCGTGATCGTGCGCGGCCATTCCCATCAGGCTGCGGGGACTCGCACCCGCCCTTCCATCAGCACCCGCGCACTGCGGCTCATGATCGCCTTGGTCACGGTCCATTCGCCGTCGACCCGCGTGGCTTCGGCACCAACGCGCAACGTGCCGGAAGGATGACCGAAGCGCACCGCCGTGCGTGCACCGCCACCGGCTGCCAGGTTCACCAGCGTGCCGGGAATAGCCGCGGCCGTACCAATGGCGACTGCGGCGGTACCCATCATCGCATGGTGGAGCTTGCCCATCGACAGTGCCCGCACCAGCAAGTCGATATCGGCGGCAGCGACGCGCTTGCCACTCGATGCCGTGTAATCCGCCGGCCTGGCGACGAACGCGACCTTCGGCGTGTGCTGCCGCCCGGCCGCTGCATCGAGGTGCTTGATGAGACCCATGCGCAGCGCGCCGTGCGCGCGAATGGTCTCGAACATGGCGAGCGCTTTGGCGTCGCCGTTGATCGCGTCCTGCAGTTCGGCGCCTGTGTACCCGATCGCATCCGCGTTGACGAAAATCGTCGGGATACCGGCGTTGATCATGGTGGCCCTGAGCGTGCCGACGCCCGGCACTTCGAGATCGTCGACGAGATTCCCCGTCGGAAACATCGAGCCGCCGGCGCCCTCTTCGTCCGCGGCCGGATCCATGAACTCGAGCTGCACTTCAGCGGCGGGGAAGGTCACGCCGTCGAGTTCGAAATCTCCCGTCTCCTGCACCGCACCGTTCGTGATCGGCACGTGCGCGACGATGGTCTTGCCGATGTTGGCCTGCCAGATGCGCACGACCGCCACGCCGTCCCTGGGCACGCGACTCGCATCGACCAGGCCGTTGCTGATCGCAAACGGTCCGACCGCGGCCGAGAGATTGCCGCAGTTGCCGCTCCAGTCAACGAACGGCTTGTCGATCGAGACCTGCCCGAACAGGTAATCGACATCGTGATCCGCGCGCGCGCTCCTCGACACGATGACCGTCTTGCTCGTGCTCGACGTTGCGCCACCCATGCCGTCGATATGCTTGCCGTAAGGGTCGGGGCTGCCGATCACGCGCAGCAGCAGCGCGTCGCGAACTGCGCCTGGCACTTGCGCGGGAACCGGCAGATCCAGCAGGCGGAAGAAGACGCCCTTGCTGGTGCCGCCGCGCATGTACGTGGCCGGGATGGAAATCTGCGGCGCGTGCGTCACTTTGTCGACTCGAGGAAGTCGCGAGCAAAGCGCTGCAGCACACCGCCCGCTTCGTAGATAGACACCTCTTCGGCGGTGTCGAGCCGACAGGTCACCGGCACTCCGACACGCTCGCCGTTCTTGCGGTGCATGACCAGGGTGAGCTCCGCGCGCGGCTTACGCTCACCGACGACGTCGTACGTTTCGGTGCCGTCGATGCCCAGCGTCCTGCGGTTCACGCCGGGCTTGAACTCGAGTGGCAGCACGCCCATCCCGACCAGGTTGGTGCGGTGGATGCGTTCGAAGCCTTCCGCTGCAATCGCTTCGACGCCCGCGAGCCGCACGCCCTTGGCGGCCCAGTCACGCGACGAGCCCTGCCCGTAGTCGGCGCCGGCGATGATGATCAGCGGCTGCTTGCGCGCCATGTAGGTCTCGATGGCTTCCCACATGCGCGTGACCTTGCCTTCGGGCTCGATGCGCGCCAGCGACCCCGGCTTCACCTTGCCGTCCACGATCGCCATCTCGTTCTTGAGCGTGGGGTTCGCGAAGGTGGCCCGTTGCGCCGTCAGGTGATCGCCGCGATGGGTCGCGTAGGAATTGAAGTCTGCTTCCGGCAGGCCCATTCTTGCAAGATATTCACCAGCCGCGCTGTCCGACATGATCGCATTGGAAGGCGAAAGATGGTCGGTGGTGATGTTGTCGCCGAGTACCGCCAGCGGTCGCATGCCCTTCAGCGCGCGCTCACCGGCCAGTGCGCCCTCCCAATACGGTGGGCGACGGATGTAGGTGCTCCGCGCACGCCAGTCATAGAGCGGGCTCACCTTTGGCCCGGACTCCACGCTGATCTTGAACATCGGCTCATAGACTTTGCGGAACTGCTCGGGCTTCACGCTTGCTGCAACGACGGCATCGATCTCCGCGTCCGTCGGCCAGAGGTCCTTGAGCAGGATCGGCTTGCCCGTCGCGTCGGCGCCGAATGCGTCCTTTTCGATGTCGAAACGGATCGTTCCTGCAATGGCGTAGGCCACCACGAGCGCCGGTGACGCGAGGAACGCCTGCTTCGCGTAGGGGTGGATGCGGCCGTCGAAGTTGCGATTACCCGAGAGCACGGCGGTCGCATACAGGTCGCGCGCGATGATCTCCTGTTGGATCTGCGGATCGAGCGCACCCGACATGCCGTTGCACGTGGTGCACGCGAATGCGACGACGCCGAAGCCGAGCTGCTCCAGCTCCCGCGTCAGCTGCGCTTCGTCGAGGTACAGCGCGACGGCCTTGGAAC
>JBAVIQ010000304.1:0-4312 GCA_049687035.1 Steroidobacteraceae bacterium | reverse complement strand
GTGTACGAAAGCTTGTTGGCGTCTGCGAGTTCCTGCGCGTCGCATTCGAGCGTGCTATCGACGCCCTTGCTGAGCTCAGCCACGCGATCGGCCTTGATATCGAACCCGACGGTGGTGAAACGCTTGCCGAACTCGACGGCTAGCGGCAGGCCCACGTAACCCAGGCCGACGATCCCGATCTTCAGGTTGCGTAAATTGAACTTACTCATGGTTCCAGACGAATTGTTGGGAATTTATGACGCTCAAGGATGCCACAGACCGCCGGCGCGGATTGAGACACGGTTCAAAGGCTGACGTACGCCAAGGCCCCCAGCCCCACCGCTGTCATCACGATGAAATATGGCAGCGCCATCCAGACCATGCGCCCGTAACCGAGGCGGATCAGGGGTGCAAGGGTCGAAGTCAGCAGGAAGAGGAACGCGGCCTGGCCGTTCGGCGTCGCAACACTCGGTATATTCGTCCCGGTGTTGATTGCCACTGCCAGCCAGTCGAACTGCTCGCGCGTGATCGTCCCCTGCAACAGGGCCGCCTTGATTTCGGTGATGTAGACGCTGGCGACGAAGACATTGTCGCTGATCGACGAAAGCGCCCCGGCCGCCAGGTACAGCATCACGGCCTGCAGGCTGCCCTCGAGCGCGAGCACACGGTTGATCATCGGCTCGAACAGGTGCTGGTCGTGAATTTCGGCGACGATGACGAAGAATACGACCAGCAGCGCCGTGAACGGCAGCGCCGCCTCGAATGCTTTGCCGATGCGGTGCTCTTCCGTGACACCCGTAAAGGCCGTGGCCAGGATGATGACCAGCAGTCCAATCAGGCCCACTTCGGCGACATGGAACGCCAGCGCCAGCACCAGCAGGATCGCGACGATCGCCTGGACGAGCAGCAGTTGCTTGTCCCGCGGTGTCGATCGAGCCGCGAGTTCACGTGAATAGTCCTCGAGCACGGCGCGAGCCGCATCCGGCAGTGGCGTGCCGTAGCCGAAGAGACGGAACCGTTCGACCAGCCAGCAGGTGGTGAAGCCCGAGAGTGCGACGGGCACGGTGATGGGTGCCATCGCGAGGAAGAATTCGCTGAAGTTCCAGCCGGCGTGCTCCGCGATCAGCAGGTTCTGCGGCTCGCCCACCAGCGTCATCACGCCGCCAATCGCCGTGCCGATGGCGCCGTGCATCATCAGGGCGCGCAGGAACCCGCGGAATTCCTCAAGGTTGTCGCGGTGCAGAACCTGCACATCGGTATCCTGCGTTGAATCGTGATGGAGCGTCGTATGGATCTTGCCCGAAGCGACCCGGTGATAGACCTCGTAGAAGCCCATGCCGACGGTGACCGCGACGGCCACGACGGTCAGCGCGTCGAGAAAGGCCGACAACACTGCCGACACGCCGCAGAACATCAGCGCCAGCACTTCGCGTGAGCGAATCCGCAGGATCAGGCGCGTGAAGACGAACAGCAGCAGGTCGCGCAGGAAGTAGATGCCTGCGACCATGAAGATCAGCAGCAGGATCACGGGGAAGGCGCCGGTGACTTCCTCGTACACGCTTTCCGGCGTGGTGAGACCGATGATGACGGCTTCGATCGCGAGCAGGCCGCCCGGCTGCAGCGGATAACACCGCAGCGCCATGGCGAGCGTGAAGATGAACTCGCCCAGCAGCAGCCACCCGGTGATCGTCGGCCCGGCGAGCAGCATCACGATCGGGTTCAGCAACAGGAACCCGACGATCGTGAGCTTGTACCAGCCCGGCGACCGTCCGAGGAAAGCCTGGCCGAACGACTGCGAGAGCGTGTGGCTCATGGCACGGGTGCGGCAGCCTCGGGCGCCGGTTCGAACGTACGCCACGCGGTCTTGCCGCCGCTCTTCTTGTCGAGCAGCTTGAGCATCGCCTGGTGCGCTTGCAGTTCCTCCTCGGTGGGGCGTCGCACGACGAGCTTGCCGACCGGACGCACGGCCCTCGTCACTGCCGCAGTGACACCTGCCACAGTGGCTTTGTCGTCCAGGGTCAGCGCGCCCTGCCCGCCCGTCATCGCCAGGTAGACTTCGAGCAGCAGGTCGGCGTCGAGCAACGCACCGTGCAGGTCGCGGTGCGAATTGTCGATTGAATAGCGCTTGCACAGGGCGTCGAGGCTGTTGCGCTGGCCCGGGTGCAGCTGACGCGCAAGGGCAAGCGTGTCGAGCACGCCGCAGACGTCGCGCGTCGTCACTTTCCGCTCAAGCACGCCCTTCGCGGCGAGCATCGTGAGTTCCGCGTCCATGAACGCGACGTCGAACGGCGCGTTGTGAATGATCAGCTCGGCGCCCGCCATGAACTCACGCAGCTCGTCGAAGATGTCGGCGAAGCGCGGCTGGCCGCTCAGGAATTCGGTCGTGAGGCCGTGCACCTGCACGGCGCCCGGGTCGATCGTCCGGTCGGGGCACAGGTAGCGGTGGAACTGCCGACCCGTGCGCCGACGGTTCACGAGCTCGATCGCACCGATCTCGATGATGCGGTGGCCGAGCTCAGGCTCGAGGCCGGTGGTTTCGGTGTCGAAGACGATCTGGCGCATGGGTGGGAAGGGCTCGGAAGGGCAGGAAGTGCAGGAAGAGCCGGAAGTGTGCTTTCCGCAGCTCAGGCAACCGCCTGAGCGAGCGCGTCCACCACCTGGATCTGCTGTGCATCGGTCAGGTATGGATGCATCGGCAGGCTCATGACGCGACGAGCCGCCGTTTCGGACAACGGGAAATCACCCTCGCTGTATCCGAGATGCTTGAATACCGGCTGCATGTGCAGCGCCAGCGGGTAATGCACCGCCGTCGGCACGCCAAGCGACTTCATACGCGTTTCGACGATCTCACGCTGCTCCACTTCGACCGTGTACTGCGCATAGACACAGGTGTTGAACTGTTCGACGACCGGGGCGCGCACCTTGGCCTGTGCACCCATACCAAACTTGCCACGGATCAGGGCGGCATAGCGTTCACCCAGGCGATGGCGCGCGGCCACTTCGTCGGGAAATATTTCCATCTTCGCGAGCAGCACGGCAGCCTGGATCGAATCGAGGCGACCGGTCAGCCCCAGGCGCGGATGGTGGTAGCGACGATCCTGGCCGTGCACGCGGATCTCGCGCATGATCGTGGCAAGGCGATCGTCATTCGTGAACAATGCGCCGCCGTCGCCGTAGCAACCGAGCGGCTTCGACGGAAAGAACGACGTCGCACCGATCAGGGTCATGCCGCCCGACCGCCGGCCCTTGTAGGTGGCACCGAAGCTCTGCGCAGCGTCTTCGATGACGGGAAGTTCGTTGCGGCAGGCAATCGTGTTGATCGCGTCGATGTCGGGGCACTGCCCGTACAGCGACACCGGCATGATTGCCTTGGTGCGCGGAGTGATGGCGGCCTCGAGCTTGTCAGGGTCCATGTTGTAGGTGTTGCGGTCGATGTCGACGAAGACCGGCCTGGCGCCGATCAGCGCGATCATTTCCGCCGTCGCAAAGAAGGTGAACGGCACGGTGATGACTTCATCGCCGGGACCGATGTCGAGCGCCATGAGCGCCATCAACAACGCGTCGGTGCCGCTTGCCACACCGAGGCAGTGTTTGGTCCCAACGTACTCCGCGAGCTGTCTCTCCAGCTCGACGACTTCGGGCCCCATGACGTATTGGCCGTGCTCGAGCACGCGGTGGATGCGCGCATCGACCGAGGACTTGAGACGGTTGTACTGGGTCTTTAGGTCGATGAAATCCATGGGGTGCCTGTAGTGGGCGGCTGATCTTCGTAGTTTACGAGGGGTTAGGGGTCAGGGGTTAGCCGGAGACAGCGAACGAATGCCTTCGTTCGCGAGCTCGTCGGCCCGCTCGTTGCCGGGATGCCCGGCATGGCCCCTGACCCAGTGCCAGTGCACCTCGTGGCGTCCGATCTGCTCCTCGAGCAGCAGCCAGAGGTCCGCATTCTTCACGGGTTTCCTGTCAGCGGTCTTCCAGCCCCGCTTCTTCCATTGCGGCAGCCACTCGGTGATGCCGAGCCGTACGTACTGCGAATCGGTGTAGAGCTGCACCCGGCAGCGACGCTTTAGCGCAGCCAGCGCCTCGATGGCCGCGGTGAGTTCCATGCGGTTGTTGGTGGTGAGCGACTCGCCGCCATGGATCTCCTTGCGGTGCTTGCCAGTCTCGAGCAGGGCGCCCCACCCTCCCGGACCCGGGTTGCCCTTGCAGGCCCCGTCCGTGTGAACGATCACTTCGGACACACTCACGCAGCCTGTCTCGTGGTTGGTTCGGGTGCGCTGCCGACGAGCACCGGCCGCTGCGTCCATGCCGGCCTGATCGGCGTGATCGAACGCAC
>JBAVIQ010000303.1:0-2667 GCA_049687035.1 Steroidobacteraceae bacterium | reverse complement strand
CGGCATGAACGCCATCGGCACGAATACCGCCGCGAGCACCATGCCGATGCCGATGAGCGCGCCGGTGATCTCCCGCATGGACTTGCGCGTGGCCTCGAGCGGCGACAGTCCCTCCTCGCGCATCACGCGCTCGACGTTCTCGACCACGACGATGGCGTCGTCCACCAGCAGGCCGATCGCCAGCACCATGGCGAACATCGTGAGCATGTTGATCGAGAAGCCGAGCGCGGCCAGCACACCCATCGTGCCGAGCAGCACCACGGGCACGGCGATGGTGGGGATCAGCGTGGCGCGGAAGTTTTGCAGGAACAGGTAGATGACCAGGAACACGAGCACGATCGCCTCGACCAGCGTCGTGATGACGCCCTTGATCGACATCCGCACGAACGGTGTCGTGTCGAACGGAACGACCGCTTCGAGGCCCGTCGGGAAGTATGGCCGCAGTCCGGCCAGCGCCCGCTCGACGCCGGCCGCAGTTTCAAGCGCGTTGGCGCCGGTCGCCAGCGAGATCGCCATACCGCTCGCCGGCTGCCCGTTGAAGCGACTGACGAACTCGTAGGTTTCCGCGCCGATTTCGACCCGCGCGACGTCGCCGAGCCTGAGGGCCGACCCGTCGGGATGGCTGCGCAGGACGATGGCGCGAAACTGCTCCGGCGTCTGCAGGCGCTCCTGCGCGCTGATCGTCGCGTTCAGCTGCTGCCCCTTGACCGAAGGCGCGCCGCCGAGCTGGCCGATCGTGACCTGGGCGTTCTGGGCGCGCACCGCCGTGATGATGTCGCCGATGGCGAGGCCATACGTTTCGAGCTTGTTCGGGTCGAGCCAGATGCGCATCGCGTACGGCGACCCGAAGAGCTGCGCCGTGCCTACCCCCGGGACGCGGCTCAACGGGTCGATCAGGTTCGAGCCCACGTAGTCCGAGATGTCGTCGCGCGTCATGCTGCCGTCCTTCGAGACGAACGCGATGACCATGAGGAAGCCGCTGCGCGACTTGGTCACGTTGACGCCCTGGCGCTGCACTTCCTGCGGCAGCGTGGGCATCGCCAGCTGCAGCTTGTTCTGCACCTGGACCTGCGCGATGTCCGGGTCGGTGCCGGATTCGAACGTGAGGGTGATCGACGTGTTGCCCGAGGCATCGCTGGTCGCAGACATGTAGATCAGGCCGTCGAGGCCCTTCATGTTGCGCTCGATGATCTGCGTCACCGCGTCCTGGACGACCTTCGCCGTTGCGCCGGGGTAGTTGGCGCTGATCGTCACGGCGGGCGGGGCGATGTTGGGGTACATCGAGATCGGCAGCTGCGTGATCGCGAGGCCGCCCGCCAGCATGATGATGATCGCGATGACCCACGCGAAGATCGGTCGGTCGATGAAAAAGCGTGCCATGGCGGGGCGCTTACGCCTGCGGCGTGGGGGTGGGCGGAGCGGCGGGCGGCGGTACGGCCCCTGCTTCCGTCGGCTGCACCGATGCGCCGGGCTGCACTTTCTGCAGGCCCTCGATGATCACCTTGTCGCCGGCAGCCAGACCTTCCTCGACCAGCCACTGGTCGCCGATCGCCTGGCTCACGCGCACCGGGCGTACTTCCACCTTGCTATCCCGGCCGACGATCATCGCGGTCGTATGGCCCTTCGGGTCGCGCGCGATGCCCTGCTGCGGGACAAGCAGGCCTGACTGCCGGGTGCCGGTGCCGACGATCGCGCGCACGTACATGCCGGGCAGCAGGATGTGCTCGGGGTTCGGGACGACGACGCGCAACGCAAAGCTGCCGGTCGTCGGATCGACGCTGACTTCGGAGAACGCGAGTTTGCCGGGCTGCGCGTAGGGCGTGCCGTCCTCGAGGACGATCGCGACCGGCATTTCCTGCGTGCCCTCGAGCCGGCCCGCCGCCAGTTCCCTGCGCAGCGACAGCCATTCCGCGCTCGACTGCGTCAGGTCCACGTAGATGGGGTCGAGCTGTTGCACCGTTGCGAGCGGTGTCTCCTGGTTCGCCGTGACGAGTGCACCCTGCGTTACCGTCGACTTACCGATGCGGCCGCCGATGGGTGCGGTAATGCGCGCGTAGCCCAGGATGACCTCTGCGCTGCGGACAGCCGCCGCGGCGGCGGCAACGTCGGCATCGCCCTGCTGCAACGCAGCCGCGGCGTTTTCGTCGTCCTGCTTGCTGATCGCGTTGATCGCGATCAGGTCGGCAGAGCGCCGTGCGTTGAGACGGGCGGTATTGAGCGTCGCTTCGGCGCGGGCGAGCGCAGCCTTGGCGCTCGCAAGGTTCGCCTGGTACGTCGCATCGTCGAGTTGGTACAGCGGTTGACCTGCCTTTACCGCAGACCCTTCGGTGAAGAGCCGCTGCTTCACGATCCCATTCACCTGCGGCCGCACTTCCGCAACGAGGTAGGGCGTGGTGCGTCCCGGCAGTTCACGCCGGAGCACGACCGGCGCAGTGGCGAGCGTGACGACCGTGACGGGCACGGCTCCGCGGCCTTGAGGTGGGCTTGCCGGGCCGCCGCATGCCGCTACTGCGGTGAGACCGACGACGGCAAGAACAGCCCTGCGGCTCGCGAACTTGGGCGATGACATGTGGCCTCGGCAGAGTAGGTCGTGCTGGCCCGGATGGGCGGTGCGTGGATCGCGGTCAGTTTTCTGAATGAACGTTCATTCTACGCTTGTCAATCACA
>JBAVIQ010000302.1:0-3976 GCA_049687035.1 Steroidobacteraceae bacterium | reverse complement strand
GTTGAAGGCCAGGCCTTCGTCGGTGACATCCCGGAAATCGAGCGCCAGTCGTCGCGGCAACTGCGCCACGCTCAACAGCCCGAGCATGCGGCCTGCTCCCGGCTCGATGTCGCGCAGGCGGCCGTCTGCGAGCGACACATGGAGCGTGCCATTGAGCGTCTTGAGCACGTCCATCGACGGTCCGCCGGGCCACCAGAGATTCGCCGCAAACTTCGCCTTCCTGGCATCGATTGCGTCACGGAAGGCGAGCGCCTTCGACGCGGCGCGAAAATCGGTGCTGGTCAGCAACACCTCGACGCGCGTACGTGGCGCACCCTGTTCCATCCACCAGCTGCCATTGGCGAGGAGATCGAAGGCCGGCGACGTCGTCGCAATCGAATCGAAAGTGAGTCCCCGCGGCTCCCGTGAGATCGCAGCGACCAGGCGGCCGAATTGCCGTGACTGCCAGCTGAAGTCTTCGGCACGCGCACTGATGGCGGGCAGCGTACGCGGATCGATCTGGGCATTGGCCGCCGCTCTTGCAACCGCAGCCGGGCTCGATTCCTCACTGGTCAGCTGCAGCCGTTTCATGTCGAGCACGATCGGCCGGCCGCGCGTGAGATCGTCGGGTACGGTCACCTGCCCTTCGGCCTGCGGTCCCGTCACCGCGATCCGCCAGAGGTCGCCCTCGCTGCGCAGCTTCGCGATCACGTCGCGGAACTCGAAGCCGAAGACCGTCGCACGGTCAAGATGGACGTCGACCGGACCGAGCCAGTCCATCAGGCGCTGGCCGCCGATGCTCGTCGAACCGCCGGCAGATGTGGTCGAGAGCGCCAGCCACTCGCCAAGATCGAACTGCGGCCACTCGCCGCTCACCAGCAAGCCGGGCTGCGCCGGAAGTGTCACGGGTTGCGCATCAAAGCGCGCAGCGCCGCGGTCAAGACGCCAGGCGCCGTCCCGCACGGCGAAACGCAGCCTTGCACGAGCGCTGCCGGACTCGAGCGTCACGTCGTTCACGCGCGAGCCGGGAATCTCGAGCCGCACGCGCGTCAGCCGCGTCTCGGGCGCGGCCTTGGCGAAAGGCCTGGGCGCCTGGATGACGAGTCCACCCAGGTTGCTCGCGACGTCGAACTGCAGGGGCCAGGCACCGCCGGCTCGTCGCTTCTCGATGTGGCCGTTCAGCACCCAGTCCGTCGCACCGCTCATCGCGATGGTCGACGGCAGGCCGATGAATGCGGGTAGCTTGGCGCCACCGGCGCGACCCTTCGCGGTGAGTTCCACCGCGGCTTCGACCTCGCGCGAGGTGCGGCCGGGATTCGCGGACAGTTCGAACGGACCGTCGAGGATCGTGCCGCGCAGCCCCGCGATCTTCACGTCGTAGTTGTGCAGTTCGAAGGTGCCCTTGACGCGCTGGGCGGGTGCCCGCAGCGCAGGCAACGCGACGGTGGCGCCGTCGAGCATCACGCGGACAGTGTAGTCGCGCGGCGGTGGCGGCGCCGGCATCGCGGCCCGCACTTCGGCGGAGATCGCCGGCAACGAAAGCTGGACCTGGTACTGCGCAGGACCACTGCCGGTGAGGCCCATGATTTGCTCGCCAATGATCGGCCCCAGCGGACTCGCCTGCACATACGCGAGCGCCTTCTGCAGGTCACCGCCAGCCTTGCCGTCGATCTCGAGGATCGGCGCCTTGTAATCGGCCATCAGGAATCGGGTGTGCGACAGTTTCAGTCCGCCAAGTTCCCCGCTGGCGATGTCCGCCCCGATCGATGCGTTGTGAAACTTCACCGTGCCCGACGCATTGGCGAGCGGCGCGAACCCCGGATAGTAGTCGAGCGTCACGCTCGTCGTGTCGGCCGACGCGGTGAAGTCACCTTCGCCGCCGCGGAACGGAAACTTCCGCACCGGCCCGCGGTAACTCAACCGGCCGTTGGTCGCCGTACCGCGGACGAAAGCGCGATCGAGCCAGGCAATCGTGCGCTCGCGCAGACGACCGACCGGCACGAATTGCGGCACGAGCGAGATGTTGAACTCGGGTACTTCGGCGGTCAGCGCCAGGGTGGGCGAGACGCCTGGCTTCTCGAAGCTGAACTCGACGTCCACCTTCGCACGGCCTTGGCGGTGCAACACCTGCGCGCCCGTGGCGCTCGCAGTCCAGACGTCACCTTCGCGACGCCAGCCGCCATCCGCCGTGACGCGCACGAGTGCGAGCGGTTCGCGGAACAGCCGCGGCCACTCGAACACCGGCTGGTCCGCGCGCAGTTGCAGCTTGCCCCGCTGGTCGTTGCCATCGAGCTTGAGCGAAACACCTGACAAACCCGGGAAGCGTCCGCTGGCCTGGACACCGACGCTGACCAGATTCGCCTGCACCGTGAACGTTGGCCGGATGCCTGCACGCTCGCGCTGCGCACTGGCTCGCAGCGCCTCCACCCGTCCGCGCGGCGCCAACCCGGCAAAACGATCGAACGACGCGGGCGCAAATGCGAGCACCAGCGGCCAGGTCGAGGCCAGGTCGAGCCCGTCGACGTTCAGTTCGAGCCCGAAGCGAGTTACTGGCTTCCCGGTCCAGCGGCCCCAGACTTTCGTCTCGTTCGCCACGCGCCGCGTGCCAGCCTGCGCGCGCAGGCCTTCGATCCGGAAGACCCAGGCGTCGCCGTCGCGGCGCAGGCGCGCGTCGCCTGCGAGCGCACCGTAGCGAGCCTCTGCCGGCAACGGCGGCGGCGCGCGATCGACCATGTCCTTGGTCACCGTCGGGAATGGGATCCTGGTGCCCGCTGCGAGTTCGAGCCGCGGACCGGTGACGCGCACGGCCGCGATCGGCGGCACCGCACGGCGTGGCAACTGCAGCGCGACATCGCGCAGTTCGAAACCAAGCCGCAGGCTGGAAACTTTGCCTTGCTTGATGGCGAAGACGCCACGCAAATGACCGGAACCCGCAAGCGGTTTCGCGACCTGCGGTGGCAGGAAGTCCTTGAGGCCGGCCAGGCGCACGGCGTCGGCATCGATTTCCACTCGTGCATCGAGGTGTTCACGCTCGTCGAGTGTGCCCTTGAGTCGCACGCTGAAGTCCGCCTGCGTGCCGAGTTCGTCGGGCAGCCTGGCGCTGCCTTCCAGTACGACGGAATCGCGATCGCGGCGCAACTGCGCATCGAGGCCGGTGAGTTCGAGCGACGCGCTACCCGTCTTCAGGTCGCGGTAGATGACAGTCGCATCGTCGATCACGATGCGCCCCGCGGGCAGCCGGTCGAAATCGAATGGCGGGCGATCGGCGGGACGCTCCCGCAGGCCCAGCAGGCGAATCCGGCCATCGGCGAGGCGCACGATGGTGACGCGCGGTTCCAGAATGCGGACCCGGCCAGCGACGAACTGACCCGTGCGGAGGAAGTTCCAGAGGTCGAGGCCGACGCTGCCTTCGCGCGTGGCAAACAATGTCTGTGAGCCGTCCTCGGCCACGACGCGCAGGTCGCGCAGCACGACTTCCGGTCCATACCAGCGCAGCCGCGCGTCGAGCCGAGAGTACTCGAACTTCATGTGCGTCTGGCGTTCGATCCACGTACGCAACTTCTGCTCGTTGTGCGGCACGTAGGCGATCGCAATGCGCAGCGCCGTCAGCAGCAGCGCGACCACGACAAGCAGTCCGGCCGCGGTGCCTGCGACCAGGCGCCACCACCGGGTGGAAGTCACATGAGCACCACGTCGTACTGGTCGTGCAGGTAGAGCGCCTCGGTCTGCAGCCGGATCGGCTTGCCGACCAGCACTTCGAGTTCGCCGAGCGCGGCAGACTCTTCGTCGAGCAGGCGTTCAATGACGTCCGAGTGCGCAAGCACCATGAGCTGCTGGAAGTCGAACTGGCCCGCCTGGCGCAGCACTTCACGGAAGATCTCGTAGCAGACGGTCTCCGGCGTCTTGACGAAGCCGCGGCCTTCGCAGGCCGGGCAGGGCGAGCACAACTGGTGCGCGAGGCTCTCACGCGTGCGCTTGCGCGTCATCTCGACCAGGC
>JBAVIQ010000301.1:0-20153 GCA_049687035.1 Steroidobacteraceae bacterium | reverse complement strand
CGCCTCGTTCGTGCACTACACGTCGTCGGCAGACGTCGACCGCCTGATCGCAGCCCTGCGACCGTTGCTGCAGTGAGCCAACGGTCAACCCATGATCGCCCGGGCATGACGAAACACATTGCGGGCCCCCTACTTCTCGCACTGCTCATCGCAGCCATGCACGCCGGTCCCGCGCACGCAACCGTGTCTGTGATCGTCGGGCCGACCCCGATCCCCGACGGCGAAGCAGCGGCGGCACGCGACATCACGGTGATGAACGAGAAGCTCGCGTTCGCAATCGCCGTCGACAGCCCCGTTCCGTACGGCGTGCCGCGCGGCGCGGTCATCGACATCGCTCCCGTCGTGGGCGGCAAGCCAGCACGCGACCGTGTCGTCTTCGCCGATTTCATCCCCAACAACTGGTCGGGGTGGCCGAACACCTACCAGAAGGTCGACATCGTCGAACGCGGTCCGCAGCAGGTCGTACTGAAAGCGACGCGCGACTGGGGCAAGGCCACGATCGCGACCACATACACGCTCCGCTCCAATGCGGACCGGATCGAGATGCAGACCGTCATGACGAATGGTGGGGACGCGCCGCTGGTCGACCTGCTGTCGGGCGAGACGCTGTGGCCCAGCGCCGGCCATTTCTTCGGTGTCCCCGGTCTCGGCGACCTGCAGGAAGGCAAGTCGACCGCAGCGCTGGCCTTCCGCGCCGTCGCTTACGACGAAGACTGGAGCATCACGCTCCATGCGCCGTACATGAACTTCGTCGGCTCGCGCTCGAAGGATTTGTTCCTGCTGCACACGCTGCAGCCCAGCGAGTCACGCACGTTCGACGCGTGGCTGCAGATCGGTCCACGCGGCGACCTGACCCCGGTGGTCGCGGCTGAGATCGAACGTGGCCACTTGCCGGCGGGCACGCTGCGCGGCGCCATCAAGACTCGCGATGGCAAGCCGGTGCCCGAGCCAGTCGTGGTCATCGCGAAGCAAGGCACGCCGTACGCATGGAGCTTCGGTCACGACGGCCGTTACAACGTGTCGTTACCGGCCGGCGACTACGAGATCTACGCGACGGGCAAAGGGTATTCGCAGGGCAAACCGGTGCCAGTGAAGATTGCCGCGGGTGCCGTGGTGACGACGGATTTCAGCGACGTCGAGCCGCCCGGTCGAGTCGACTTCACCGTCGTCGATGCACGCACCGCGCAGCCGCTCGACGCACGCATCGGCATTACCGCGGGCCAGCGGCAGCTGGTCGAATTTCTCGGCCGCAACACATTCTTCACCGAGCTCGACCGCAAGGGCCGGCTGCAGGCCTCGATGGCCCCCGGCAGTTACAGCTTCACCGTCTCGTCGGGGGGCGGTGTCCTCGGTCCGAACCGAGCTGTGACGCTCGACGTGCGGCCGGGCCAGACCGCGATGTCGAAGGTCGCGCTCACGAGGTTGTTCGATCCGCCCGCGAGCGGATGGTACTCAGCCGACCTGCACCATCACGCGGATCAGGCCGAAGGCGTCACACCGCCCGAGTACCTGGCCCGTTCCCAACTGGCCGCCGGGCTCGATCTGCTGTTCGTCAGCGATCACGATTCCACGGCGAACCACGCGCCGCTGCAGAGGATCGCCGATGCGCGAGGCGTGCCGTTCATTCCGTCGCTCGAACTGTCGCCGTCGTGGGGTCACTTCAACGCCTGGCCGCTGACACCGAGCCAGAAGTTCGGGATCGACACGGCGACGGCCACCATCGACGAGGTGTTCGGCGAGGCACGTCGCCAGGGCGCGATCGTCGTGCAGTCGAATCATCCGTTCATTCCCTACGGCTATTTTGCGAGCCTCGGCGCGGGACTCGTGCCGGGCGGCTTCAATCCCGCGTTCGATCTCGTCGAGGTCAATTCGGACGTGCCGTACGACACTGCAGTGATGCAGGCGCTTGGGCTCTTCTGGAACGCCGGCCATCGTTATTACCTGTCCGGCGGCACGGACGTGCACGACGTCTGGAACCACGAGTCGGGACGCATCCGGACGTTCGGTCACGTCGACGGTCCGCTCACGGCGACCGCCTACGCCGAGGCCGTGAAGAACGGCCATGCCTACGTCACCTACGGCCCGTTGATCGACCCGGCCGTGATGTTCGGCAGCGAACTGAAAGTGAAGCCGGGCATGCCCTTCCCACTCACGTTCGGGCTGCGGTCGGCGACCGGACTGAAGCAGGTCACACTGATCGGCGCGGGCAACGTGGCGTTCACGCAAACCTTCAGCAACGCGCCGCAGGAAGCGCGTGTCGAGTTCAAGCCGACGGCGACAGGACACACGTGGTATTCGCTCGAGGTCGAGGACGTCGCAGGCTTGAAGGCCTACTCGAACCCGATCTGGATCGACGCTGTCGAATTGCCGCAGTTTCCTGCCCGTCCCTAAGGTTCCGCTGTCGCAACAGCCTGGGTCTTCGCTCAGTCCGAAGTTCTGGCTGTCGGGGCGAGTTACTTCACGAGAGGCCGCACGGTCGTGAAGCCGCCATCCACCGCAATCACCTGGCCGGTCAGGCGGGCTGCGCCATCGCCCAGCAGCCAGGCCATCACGTCGGCCACCTGTTCCGCCGTCTGCACACCTCCCAGCGGGTACTGCCGCACGGCGCCCTCGCGCATCGCGGGCATCTTCAGCATGCCTGCCGTCATGGGTGTTTCGGTCATACCGGGCGCGACGGCGTTCACGCGCAGGCCCTGTGCTGCGTAGGTGGCCGCCGCGCTGCGCACCAGGGCTTCGACTCCGCCTTTGGCCGCGGCGATGGCCTCGTGATTGGCCACTCCGATGCGCGCCACCACCGAGCTGGCGAACACGGCCGCCCCAGGCCCGCCCTGCAGCCCGGCGATCCAGGCTTGCAGCATGTACACCGCGCTGTCGAGGTTGACGCGTATCACCTCGCGGTAGGCGTCTGTTCGGGTGCGGTGCAGAGGCGCGATCAGCGTGCTGCCCACGCAGTGCGCCAGTAGCGTCGGCGCCGCGCCGAGTGCTTCCTGACAGGAGGCTACAGCCAACGCGGCGCCTTCGGGAGTGGTCGTGTCGGCGGCGATGCGCAGCGTTGCCTCGACGTCGGCCAGGCGGTCGGCATCGCGCCCTACGGCAGCGACGCTGCACCCTTCGGCTTGCAACTGGCGAGCCAAGGCGCGGCCGATGCCGCCGCTGGCGCCAGTGATGAGGGCGATCGAAGTCATGGCGTGTGTTCCGAGGGTGTAGTAGTTGAGATCAGCGGGGCGCGTCGGGCCGGTCCAGCCGGGACGCCCAACGCTGCAGCGCTGGCCGCCAGCGCAGAAAGAAGCGATACAGGCGCTCCATCGCCCAGGCGGCGCCTGGCAGTTGGCCAACCAGGGCCAGCCAGCGCCAGCCCGGCAGCGCAGCCCACAACGCCAGGAAGGCCTGCGCGCCGCTGAACAACTGGCCGTCGACGCCGCGCACGTGAAAGCGCGCCAGCAATTGCTCACGCGTGGTGCCGCTCGGCAGCTCCGACGCGAGGTCGCTGACGTCGGCAAAGCACACCGGCGCGTTCGGCTGCAGGCCGCGATAGATGCCGATCTCGCGCCGGCACAATGGGCAGGCGCCGTCGTAGAGTACGGTCAGCGGCGGGGGTTCATGTACAGGGTCGGTCACGATGCATGTACCTCGTTGACAGCCAGCAGGTCCGCAGCCGTTTGCAGCCCTCGCGACGTGCGGGTCCACCATTGCGAGAACGAGTCGCAGCACCGATCGACGAGCGGAAACAGCTCCGGCACGGCCTCGCAGGTGGCCCAACGCGGCAGCCACGGCAGCAAGTGCGCCTCGGAGATGCCGCGCACGCTGCGGGCGCCTGCCAGCGCAGCGCCGATCGCGGCGGCGTCGCCGTACCAGCGCTGCGCGGCAAGTTCGGTCATGCGGCTGCCCACGAAGCGCCAGCGCCGTTCGCTCCATGGCCAGGCCCGATGGAAGTCGGCCAGGAAGACGCCGATCGTCACGGTATCGACCGGCAACGCGGTCGGCAGGAGACCCAGGCTCCAGGGGTGGACGAGCCAGACGTCACGGCCTGCGACTGCTGCAGCGTCGGGAGCTGTAAGCCCGAGTTCAACTGGCGGCCCTGCGCCGAGTGGTGGTTCGAGCAGAGATGGGCTGCAAGGTGGCGCGTCGAACTCGCGTCGAGGCTGCCGCGCCATGCAGTCCAGCGCCTCGTAAGACGTATCGATCACGGTACCTGGGCTGTGCCATGACGCGGGCGCGTAACGCGCGACGTTGTCGGCATTGAAGACGTACGGCTTGCTGCTGCCGGTACCTGCGACCCATTGCCAGCTGAGGTGGTTGCTGGCCAGGTCGCCATCGAGCAGGTGGCCGTGGAGCCAGTCGGCACCCGCACGCCAGTGCACCTTGCGCACATGCACCACGTAGCTGGCCAGCCACATGCGCGCGTGGTTGTGCAGCATACCTGTCAAGTACAGCGTGCTCACCGCCTCGTCCACCGCCGGCACACCCGTGCAGCCCTGGCGAATGTCGGCTGGCAACTCGCGCGAATAGGACTCGTCAGGCAGCAGCCCTTCGTGCAGCGAGCGCAGGATGCCATCGCCACGGTGCTGCCAGACATGGCGGAAGTAGGCGCGCCAACCCAGCTCATAGACGAACTTGTGCCGCATATCCAGCGAGTGGCGCGCGGCGATGCGGGCCTGTGTGGCTGCGAGCATGGGTGCGAAGGCCTCAGGCATGCTGATCTAGCGCCGCGGAAGACTGCACGCCGACCCCAGCTTCTGCCCCGACCTCGCCACGGCGGATGGCCGCCGCGCGTTCGCTCACCACCTGCTTCTGCCCGTCGGTCAGGCGTGCCACGTTCTTCACCTGCAGTGCCATGCGCGGGTTCCTGGCCAGCGCGGCTTCATGACGCATCAGGAAGTCCCAGTACAAGGTCGTGAACGGGCAGGCCGTGTCGCCGCTGCGTTGCGCGGGGTCGTAGCGGCAGCCCTCGCAGTGCGGGCTCATGCGCTGGATGTACTTGCCGGTGGCGATGTAGGGCTTGCTGCCCATCACGCCGCCGTCGGCGTACTGACTCATGCCCAGCGTGTTGGGCAGCTCGACCCACTCCACCGCGTCGACATAGACGGCCAGGTACCAAGCGTGCACCTGCTTCGGGTTCACGCCCAGCATGAGCGCGTACAGGCCGGTGACCATCAGCCGCTGGATGTGGTTGGCGTAGCCGTGTGTCAGCGTCTGCGCGAGCGCATCGCGCAGGCAGGCCATGTCCGTTGCGCCTGTCCAGTACCACGGAGGCAAGTTCTCCTGGGCGTCGAGCGCGTTGCGCTCCAGGTACCCGGGCATCTGGGTCCAGTAGATGCCGCGCACGTATTCGCGCCAGCCGAGGATCTGGCGGATGAAGCCTTCGACGCTGGCCAGTGGTACGCGCCCGTCGCGGTACGCAGCTTCGGCCGCAGCCACCACTTCGCGCGGGTTCAGCAGCTTCAGGTTGAGCGCGGCCGACAGGTGCGCGTGGTACAGCCAAGGGTCGCCCGGCCACATCGCGTCCTGGTAGCGGCCGAACAGTGGCAGGCGCTCCTTGATGAAGACGTGCATGGATTGCAGTGCCTGCGCGCGCGTCACCGGCCACGCGAAGCTGTCCAGACAGCCGGGGTGCGCAACGAATCGGGCCTTGACCAGCGCGATCACCTCGCGCGTCACGGCATCGGGCGCGAAGGTCGTGCGCAGCGGCACATCACCCGGGCCGGCAGCACCGAAGGCCTCGCGGTTGTCGGCGTCGAAATTCCACTGACCGCCGGCAGGCTGGTCGCCGTCCATCAGTACGTCATGGCGTTTGCGCTGCTCGCGATAGAAGTACTCCATCCGCAGGGACTTGCGGCCCTCGGCATGCGCAGCGAATTCGCGAACGCTGCAGAAGAAGTGGCGGTCTTCGCGAATGTCCAGCGGCAAGCCGTTGGCCTCGGCCACGGCTTTGATCGCCTGCAGCACGCGCCAGTCGCCGGGTGCGGTCATCACCAGCCGGGCAGGCCGCAGGCGCAGGATGTCGGCCCGTAACTGGGCATGCAGGCTGCCCGCGTTGCCAGCCGCGTCCAGTCGCGTGTAGTGCAGCGGTCGGCCGGCAGCGTGCAGTCCCAGCGCGAAGTGCCGCATGGCCGCCAGGAACAGGACCGTGCGCGGTTTGCTCGACCACACCTGGGTGGATTCATCGGCCACCTCGGCCATCCACACAGCGTCGCAGGCCGCATCGAAGCCGTCGAACGCGGCGGCTTCGAGGTCGAGTTGGTCGCCGAGCACGACGAGCAGATCGCGCAACTCAGCCACGCTGAGCCTTGGCACGCCGACAAGCCTCGGAACAGTACTTCACGTCGGTCCAGTTCTTGGCCCAGCTGCGGCGCCAGCTCATGGCCCGGCCGCAGGCCACGCACGGCTTGCTCGGCAAGGCGGCCTTGCTGCCGCGAAACATGGCGCCACGCAGCGTCATCACGTCTCGAGCAGGCTGCGCAGCATCCAGGCCGTCTTCTCATGCACCTCCAGGCGTTGCGTGAGCAGGTCGGCCGTCGGCTGGTCGTGGGCCTTCTCCACCAGGGGGAAGAGGCTGCGGGCCGTGCGCGCCGTGGCCTCCTGCGCCTCCACGAGATGGCGGACCATCTTCGTTGCCTTGGGTACTCCGTCGACCTCCTTGATTGACGCGAGCTTCACAAACTCCTTGTACGTGCCGGGTGCCGCATGGCCGAGCGCGCGGATACGCTCGGCGATGATGTCGAGCGCATTCCACTGCTCGGTGTACTGGGCCATGAACATCAGGTGCAGGCTGTTGAACTGCGGGCCGGTGACGTTCCAATGGAAGTTGTGGGTCATCAGGTAGAGCGTGTAGCTGTCGGCGAGGAGGGCCGAAAGTCCGCGCGAGATCTCCTTGCGCTCGGCGGCAGAAATCCCGATGTTGATCGAACCGTCAGCAGATTTCGTCTTGGACATGATGTGAATCCTTGGAACGGTGTTGAGACTTCAAAGTCAGGCGAACGCAGCGAGCGCCTTCAGAAATTTCCGCCGCTCGGTCGGAGTTTCGCGAGTGCCGGGCAAGAAGTGCTTCGCATGCGGTCGGCGATCGAGCCAGAACTCGCCACTGACCTTGCCGGCCTCCGTGGCTGCCGCCAGCCAGACGATGGTGTCGGCACCCTCTTCCGGAGTACGCAACACCCGCTCCGTGACTCGATGGAACTGCGGCAGCGCCGCTACGACCCCGGGGGTGTCGGCCCAACCTGGGTGCATAGCGTTGACCACGATGCCATCCTTGGCCCAGCGACGCGCCCATTCCTCGGTCAGGATCATCAGGCCGCGTTTTGCGCGCGCATAGGCGACTGACCCGGAGTAGGTACCTTTCCTGCTCTGCAGGTCGTCGACGTGAATCTTCTGGGTGTACATGCCGCCCGAAAGTACGTTGACGACACGAGCGACGCCATGATGACCTGCCGCCTGCTTGAGCAACGGGTGCAAGTGTGAGCTCAGCAGGTAAGGGCTCAGGAGCAACAGCGCAAAGCTCTTCTCGAGGCCCTCAGTCGTTTCCTCGCGAGGATTGATCAGCGCCCCGGCATTATTGACCAGGACATCGATGGCCTTGCCCTTCTTCAGCAGGCGAGCGGCCAAGGCCCTGACTTCCTCGAGCATGCTGAGTTCGGCGATCTCGACGTGGATCCGTTTGTTGCCGAACCGACGCTCGAGGTTCTGCACGACGCGTTTCGCCTTGCTCGCATCGCGCGCCACGAGCGTCAGCTCCGCTCCGCGCGCCGCCAGGGCCTCTGCTGTCGCGAGGCCCAACCCGGACGTCGCGCCCGTGATCATGATGTGGCGATCACGAAGATACGCCGACACAGGGTTCCAGTGCCTGCGGGCCAACCTGTAGCCGAAACGGGTGAAGCCCAGCATGCCGGGCACGACCAGTTTGTCGGCAAGCACGGTGCCCCAGGCGGCGCGCGGCGGGTCGAACCGGTCTTCGAGCGCGCCCTTCATGCCGGCCATGGCGCTCTTGCCGACACGATCCATCACTCCCGGGAACGTCTGCGCCAGGCGGGCAAGTGGCGCTACGAAATCGAAGTTGGCGACGTAGCGGACTCGCGTTCCGTCGGCGGTCCGCTTGAAGAAGATCTCTTCCCGCGCCGCGAAGGGTTTCGAAGCGACCGTCATGAGCAGGCGACGATCCGGCTCCCACTCGACCACGGTGTAGCGCAGGGAAAAGCCCGCCTTCATGTCGATCCGGAACTGGCTGCCCACACCGAGCGGACCTTCGGTCGTGCGCACGCCGCGCGCCACGGCCGGGTCCCATTCCTCGACGCGGGAGAACTCGGAGATGTAGGCAAACACTTCCCGAACCGGCCGCTGCACCTCGATGGTCTCGTCCAACTCGGTCGTCCTGGTCATGCTCGTCTCGGGATGAGGGAACAGCGGCCGTCGCGCGCGGAGAATTTCGCTGCGCCCGGGCGTATGGATGCATTGCGTGAAATCGTCATCCTTGCCATCCACCGGCTGGTCACCCCTGCGAAGCTACTTCGCCCCGGTGGCGTCCGCACCAGCTGCCGCCGACGCATCGTCGAGCGCTTCTGCCCGGCGTGCAACTTCTGCCACGGCACTTTTGACCAATGGGCTGTACAGCGGCAGGTGGGCGTACCAGTACAAGAGCCCCCAGAGCCCCGCCGGGTGCCAGTAGGCACAGAGTTCTACCACGCGCCGGTCGCCGCGCTCCCGGATGTTGAATTCCTGCAGTCCGGACCCGGGCGCACGCATCAGCATCGAAAACGTCAGTCGCTCGTTGGGCTTCATGCCGAGCACGCGCCACCCGTCCACCACGTCGCCCATGCGCAGCGTGTCTGGATCGCGTCGGCCGGTGCGGAAACTCGGGCCCCCGATTAGCCAGTCGAACGCGCGGCGCAGCCACCACAGGGGGCGATACGAGAAGAAATCGCCATCCTTGCCAAACTGCTGCAGCACCTTGAACAACGCCTCGCGGGAGGCGCGGGTCCCATGCTCGCCGCAGAACTTCTTCGCGTAAAATGAGTAGCGCGGGTTCCAGTCGCGGCAGGCGATGGACCCCTCGACCCAGCGTGCGGGCGTCTGGTGGTTCTTCTCCGCCTCCAGGGTCACGGCCACGGACTCGCGGAAGGAGAGCAGGCGCTGCGGCACCAGCTCGCGGATCTCGCGGTCGTCGCCGATGTAGTCGTGCGACAGTCCCTCGACCAGCGACATGGCCGTGGTCGGTGGCACGGAGGTGACGAAATACAGCCAGTAGCTGGAGAGTCTCGGCGTGAGCACGGGCACGGGAATCACGATCGGCGTCTTGCCGACGAACTCCCCATAAATTTCCATGATTTGCTGGTAAGTGAGCACATCGGGCCCGGCGAGCTCGAGTATCCGGTTGCCTTCGAACGTCAGGCTCGCGGCAGCGATCATGTAGGTCAGCACGTTCTCGAGGGCGATCGGCGTCGAGTGGCGGCGTACCCACTTCGGCGTGATCATGACCGGCAGGTGGTTGACGAGATCGCGGATGACCTCGAAGGCCGCCGAGCCGGGCCCGACGATCATCGCCGCCTGCAGCTCGATGACCTGGATCGAACCCTCGCGCAGTGCATCGCCGACGACGGCCCGGCCCTCCATGTGACGGGAACGCTTCTCCTTCGGCATAATGCCGCCCAGGTAGACGATGCGTCGCACCCCTGCGGCCTCGCACGCCTTGCGCGCGTTCTCGGCCGCCCGACGCTCGACGGGCACGAAGTCGCCGCCGGTCCACATCATATGCACGAGGTAGAAGACGACGTCTGCGCCCTCGAGCGCCGGGCCGAGCGTCTCGGGTTGCAGCACGTCCGCCGACCAGCATTCGACGCCCGGCCATTCGCGGGCTTCGAGCACGGCGGCGCTGCGCGCGACCGCACGCACATGCCAGCCGTGGGCGGCCAGCGCCGGCGCCAGGTTCGAACCCATGTAGCCACTCGCGCCGAGGACCACGGCGAGCGGCCTTCTTGTGGAGCGCGCGGGGCTCGGGTTGGCGTCGTCCATGGAACCTGTCGGTGAATCCTTCATTGCGTTCACAGCGAGCGATTTTGTCCCGCCAGATCCAAGACTACAATGACCCGCAACCCGCAACTCAAGGAGACGATGGATGACACGTACTGCAACTCCGCCCGCCGATGCTTTGGTCGCTTCCCTCAGGGCGATTGCCGACCATAGCTTCGACTCGATCATGATCACCCGTGCCGGCAAGGGATCGCCGATTCTCTACGTCAACAAGGCATTCACGGCCCTGACCGGCTACAGCGCCAAGAGCGTGATCGGAAAATCGCCGGTGCTGCTGCAGGGGGCGGCGACCGAAAGAGCCCCCCTCGATGCACTGCGTCGTTGCATGGAAAAGGGCAGGGTTTTCGAAGGTCGCGCCATCAACTACGACAGCAAGAAGAGGCCCTTCGTCATGCATTGGCGCGTGGTACCCGTCAAGCTGGCGAAAGGAAAGCCCGCGGAGTACTACATCGCCATTCAGCGTAGGGGCAACTCGGGGTGAGAGGTCCCAGGTTGTTGGGTCCGTGTGTCAGCCGCGGATGCAAAGCCTCCCAGCGGGGCTTCATGACCGTGCCCTGCACGGACGCGGCAGCCAGCGACCTCGACAAGGTGAGGGCCGACATCGCCAGCATCGAAGTGGAACTTGCCGCAACGCGGTCACAGCGCAACCAAGCGCTTGATGCACTGGGAGCATAGCAGTGGAGTCTCGCCATCCCGCGGTCGCAGAAGTGCAGACGGACGTGGCAAAGGGCGGGATCGAATCCAGCACATCGCACCGGGCGAACGGGCATCGTGAGCAGCCATACCCCCACGGCCGTTCCGAATAGTCCCGATCAACCCAGGAGTGTTCCCATGTTTACATCGACTTCTTCCGTTCGTCTGCGCACTTTGCTGCCGCTTGCCGCGCTGCTATCCGGCGCACTGGCGTTCCAGGGAGCCAATGCCTATGAGGCCAAGGCCAAGGCGCCCGCCGACATCGTCGACACAGCCGTGGCGGCTGGCAGCTTCAACACGCTGGCCACTGCGCTCAAGGCCGCCGGCCTCGTCGAGACCCTGAAGGGCCCTGGTCCCTTCACCGTGTTCGCGCCGACGGACGAGGCGTTCGCCAAGCTGCCCGCCGGCACCCTCGAGTCGCTGCTGAAGCCTGAGAACAAGGCGAAGCTTGCCGGAATCCTCACGTACCACGTCGTGGCGGGTAAAGTGATGGCCGCGGACGTCGTGAAACTCACGAGCGCGAACACCGTCAACGGCCAGTCGGTCAAAATCGCTGTTGACAGCGGCAAGGTCAAGGTCGATGGAGCGAATGTCGTCAAGACGGACATTGGCGCGAGTAATGGCGTCATCCACGTGATCGATGCTGTGCTCCTGCCGAAGTAGCGTCCTGCCGGGCGCAGCCGCCCCCCTTAGTGGGGGGGGCGGTGCTTCCGCCTAGAGCGCAGTCGGCGCAGAGTACATCGGCCACGAGCTTCGAATGCGCTTCAAGACCGCCGCCATGAGTATGGAACGCCGCGCGCCGTGAGACCTGCACGAAAGGTGCATCTGCTCCTGATCGTCGTTGGCAACGTGCTCACGGTGATCGGCTGCATCGGCTTGCTGCTCGCTGCGACCGGGCTCATGCCGGCGCAGTCTTTTGCGGTTGGAATTTCATCGGGCATCCGTGTGATCGGTTCGCTCGCCATAGCCGGGTGCCTGCTGAGCGCCATTGGCTACGGGATCGAAGAGTATTTCGAGAAGTAATACACCGGGAGGACTCGAATGTTCAGAAAATCGGACTACTTCATTCTTTTGGCCGTGATGATTTCGTTTGTCATCTCTGCCTATCTTTGGTTCGTCGCGCAGGACCGTGAGCAGGCGATCTTCACCGCGATCTGGATTCCGGCCATCTTCTGCTTCGGAATCTATTTCAAGCTGGCTGCCCTGATGGCGAGAAAGCAGTGATGGCCGTCGACCTTATGTTCTGGGGGTGCGTGGTCTTCGTTCTGCTGGTCATCGGACTGGTGCTGACCGTCCGCGAATTCCGCTCCTTGAAGTAGACATCTGCATCGCGTAACCGGGCACTGGCCCCGTGATAGCGGGGATCAGGGCGGACCCGTCGCCCGCTCTATCTTGCCGCTCGCCCGGAGAAGACCCGGAACGAATGCCCTCACCGACCGTCCGCTGCGGATCGATCCCGGAGCATGTTCTGGATCCTCAGCTCGTAACAGCCGCTCGCTGCTTCAGCGTGAGCGAAACGAACGCCATCGCCATCACGCAGCAGAAGATCATGGTCGCGAACACGCCGCCCCAGCCCCAGTGGTCGGCGATCCAGCCGACGCCCGTGCCCGCGATGGCCGAGCCGAAGGCGTAACCGAAAAAGCCTGTAAAGCCCGCCGCCGTGCCCGCCGCCTTCTTCGGCACGAGCTCGAGCGCGTGCAGGCCGATCATCATGATCGGGCCGTAGACGAAGAAGCCGATGACGATCAGCGAGGCCATGTCGATCCACAGCGGCCCGGTACGGTTCAACCCGTACACGACCAGGCCGAACAGCGTGAGCCCCATGAACAGGATGGTCGCCGGACCGCGGCGCCCGCCGAAGATGCGGTCCGACGCCCAGCCACACAGGAGCGTGCCGGGAATCGCCGCATACTCGAACATGAACCAGGCTGCGCTCGACTGGTGGAACGAAAAGCCTTTCGCCGTCTCGAGGTAGGTCGGGATCCAGTTCTGCACGCCGTAACGCACGAAGTACACGAACGCATTGGCCGCGGCGATGGCCCAGAGCATGCGGTTGTTGAGCACGTGGGAGAAGAAGATCTCGCGGAAGCCGAGTGTCCGCTCGGAGTGAACCGAGTAATTCGTCGGCATGTCGTTGCGGTACACCTCGACGGGCGGCAAGCCACAGGTCTGCGGTGAATCGCGCAACAGCACGTATACCAGCACGGCAATCGCAGCCGCCACCAGCGCGTTGAAATAGAACTTGGCGCCCCAGTCACCGAACAGGCCGACGCCGACGACGGCCAGCGCGGCGACGAGCCCACCGCCAATGTTGTGCGCAGTGTTCCAGAGCGACACGACGCGTCCGCGCTCTTTGGCACTGAACCAATGCACCATGGTCTTGCCGCAAGGCGGCCAGCCCATGCCGTTGAACCAGCCGTTCAGGGCCTGCAGCAGGACGATCAGCGTCAACGAGGCGTAGATGCCCTTGAAGAGGCCGAACGAAGCCGTCACGGCGGCTGAGAGCAGCAGGCCGAGCGGCATGAACCAGCGGGGATTGCTGCGGTCGGACACCGAGCCCATCAGGAACTTCGAGACGCCGTAAGCGATGGACAGCGCGGTCATCGCGGTGCCCAGTTGCGCCTTGGTGTAGCCGGGGTATTCGCGCAGGATGTCGGGGATCGCCAGCGACAGGTTCATGCGCACCAGGTAATACGCGGCGTAACCCACGAAGATCGCGAAGAAGACCTGCCTGCGCAGGCGCTTGTATTCGGCATCCGTCCGGTCGATCGGAACAGCGTTCAAGCGGGGCCCCCTGCAGTCGAATCGTCCGGCGCCTGCACGGCCGCCTTGGTGTTCTGCATGCGTCCGCTATAGTACCGGTCGGCGGGCTCATCGGGCCCGTTCTCGCAGCGCCGGTCCCGTGTCCCGAACCAGAGGCCAGAATCCCCGATGAAGACGACGCAACGACTGCTGGCGAGCGGCCTGCTGGCGCTTGGTCTTGCTGCGACGACGATCGCTGCAGCCGACGAGGCGCCAAGCCGGACAGGCATCGACGCGCCGGAGCTGGCCGCGCTCGGCCAATACGCCGTGGGCGTTCGATCGGTCACGCTGGTCGACCGCGACCAGGTCGACCTCAGCACGATCGATCCCCAGACCGGGATCCCGGCGATGCGCGATCGCAGCCTCAAGGTCGAAATCTGGTATCCCGCCAAAGTCGCGGCCGGAGCGGCGCCTGTCACTTACGAAGACGCGATGGAGTCCGAGCCGCCTGCGCCACCCGCCAAGTTCAGGATCCAGGGCCTCGCCGTGCGGGACGCAAAATCCGACGGCGGCCGCTTTCCGCTGGTGATCGTGGCGCACGGCTACGGCAACGTGCCGATCGCAATGAGCTGGCTCACGGAGAACCTCGCGTCCAAGGGATACGTCGTCGCCGCGATCCGGCACGAAGACATGTACCTGAACCCGGCCGGGTTTCCGCAAGCCGCCCTGCGCCGCCCGCTCGACATCGCGTTCGTCGCGCGGGAATTGCAGAGTTCGCTCGGCAAGTCCGGCGAAGTCGATCCCGCGCGCACCGCGCTGATCGGCTACTCGATGGGTGGCTACGGCGTGCTGGCCGCCGGTGGCGCCACGCTCGATCCCGCGGGCGGTCTCGTCACTCGCGTTCCGGGTGGACTCCTGGCGCCGTACGCACGTGGCGGCGCACTGAGCGCTGCACTCGTCGTGCCGGCCGTGAAGGCAATCGTCGCCTTCGCACCGGCGGGCGGCGCGTTCGGCGCATTCGGCGCGGCGGGCATCGCAGGCATCAAGTCGCCGCTGCTGCTGATCTCGGGCGACCACGACCTCACCGTCGATTACACGAGCGGTGCGCGTGCGTACTTCGACCAGGCGATCAACTCGAATCGTTACCTGCTCACGTTCCTGGGCGGCGGTCACGCAGTCGGCCTCGGCCCGGCGCCGCCCGAGATGCGGACGGACCTGTGGAACCAGGACTGGTTCGAGGATTCGGTATGGCGCAAGGATCGCCTGATCAGCATCAGCCTGCACTTCGTCACGGCATTCCTCGACCGGTACGTGAAGGACGACGCCAGCCGCAGCGCCTACATCGATGGCCTCGTCGTGGAGTCGAGCAAGGGTGTCTGGACGCCGCAAGCGCCGACACCGTGGAACGCGCGCAGCCCCGGCGGTGAAGTCACGCTGTGGAAAGGCTTTCAGCGCCGGCACGCCACCGGACTCAGCCTGATGCATCAGGACGCTGCACCCGCCAAATGAGCCTGCAGCTGCGGGTTCCGCCCCTCGTCTGGTTCCTGCTGTTCGGGAGCCTGATGTGGGTGTTGAATCGCGTGACGCCGATCGCGCCCCTGCTCGGACCGCCGGCCAATCGAGCCGGCTGGATCCTGGTTGCGTTGGGTGCGGGGATCGCCGTTGCGGCTACGCTGCAGTTTCGACGCACACGCACGACGATCAACCCGCATACGCCAGCCAAGTCGAGTTCGCTGATGAGTTCTGGCGTCTTCGGCTACAGCCGCAATCCAATCTACCTGGGCCTGTCGCTCGCGCTGTGCGGATGGGCCGTGGTGCTCGGTACGTTGAGTCCATGGGCAGTTCTGCCGCTGTTCGTACTCGTCGTTACGCGGTTGCAGATCGAACCCGAGGAAGCCGTGCTCTCGACGCTGTTCGGCACGGCGTACGCAGACTACTGCGCGCACGTTGGCCGCTGGTTCGGCCGCAAGGGCTGAACTGGCCGCATCTGAGCATGCAGGCGCAGTGGGCTCAACTGCGCAGCCGTAGGCCTTCGGAGTCGTAGAGCGGCTGCAATCGCACTGTCGCCGCACAAAGATTGCCAAGGATGTCGATCACGAAGCGCTCGCCGTCCCGCGCGAGCGTTGCCGGCACGTAACCTGCCGCGAGACTGCGATCGACACAGTGCCCGTACGCACCCGACGTGACGTAGCCGACGGCCCTGCCGTCCTTCATGATCGATTCGTAACCGACGACGTCGGCATCCTGCGCGTCGACTTCCATGACGACGAAACGGCGCTGCGGTCCGTTGTCGCGATCGGCCAGCGCGGCAGCGCGTCCGATGAAGTCCGGCTTCCTGAAATCGACGAAACGATCGAGCCCCGTCTCGCCCGGCGTGTAATCGGGCCGGAAGTCCTTGTTGAACGAACCATAGTTCTTTTCGAGGCGCAGCGATGACAGCGCGCGACCTCCGAACAACGTCAGGCCCGAGCCCTGCCCCGCCTCGCGCAGGTCGTCGTACAACGATGCGAAGTAATCCGGCGTGGTCCAGATTTCGTAGCCGAGTTCGCCGGTAAAGCCGGCGCGCGTCACGATCGACGGCGCGTAACCGACCGCGGTCTCGGTGACGTCGAAGAACTTGAAGGCGGCAGCCGCAAGATCCTTGCGCACGAGACGCTGCAATATCTCGCGCGAGTTCGGTCCGGCGAGCGAGAACCCGCATAGCGTCGAGGCGGCCGAGCGCACGAAGACGTCGGCCGGCGGCTCGCAGGTCCAGAACCAGCGCAGGTGGAATTCTTCGGCGAAGCCCGAGCCGACGATGAGGTAGCGGTCCTCCGCCAGGCAGGCGATCGACAGGTCGCCCACGATGCGGCCGGCGGGATTCAGCATCGGCGCAAGACCGAGGCGTCCGGGCTGCGGAATGCGGCAGGCGAAAACCTTGTCGAGCCAGGCGCGAGCGCCGCGACCGCTGATCTCGTACTTACCGTAGTTGCTGGTCTCGTACAGGCCTGCCATGCGGCGGACGGCGCGGCATTCCTCACGAACGATTGGGAACGCCTCCGAGCGGCGATAGGTTGGCGTCTCGGTCGGTGGAGTTCCTTTCGGTGCGAACCAGAGCGCGTGCTCGAGACCGAAGTTGGCGCCCATGACCGCGCCCGCGTCGAGCAGCCGGTCGCAGATCGGCGAACGACGCACGGGTCGGGCCGCCGGCAATTCCTCGTTGGGATACGCAAGGCGGAAGCGGCGACCGTAATTCTCGGGCACCTTGATCGACGTGTATTTCGGCGTAGCGAAGCGTCCGAAACGCGAGACGTCCATCGAGAGGATGTCCTGACCCGGATCGCCCTCCGTCATCCAGCGCGACAGCACGAGGCCGATGCCGCCGCCCTGACTGAACCCCGCCATCACGGCACAGGCAACCCAGTAGTTGCGCAGCCCGCGCACCGGCCCGACGAGCGGATTGCCGTCCGGCGCGAACGTGAAGGGACCGTTGATCGCCTTGCGGATGCCCGCACGGCCGAGCGCCGGGAAATGCTCGAAACCGACCTCGAAGTACGGCGCCAGGCGCTCGAACTCATCGGGCAGCAACTGCATCGAGAAGTCGTCCGGCGTCTTCAACGGCGACCAGACTTTGCCGTGCGGCTCGTAGGTACCGATCAGCGCGCCGCCGCGCTCCTGGCGCATGTAGATTTCGCCGGCATAGTCGGTCGTGTTCACGATTTCCTGCGACCGGCCCTTGAGTTCGGGGATGTCGTCGGTCAGCAGGTAGTGGTGCTCCATCGCGAGCACCGGCAGCTCGATGCCGACCATCTGCCCGACTTCGCGTGCCCAGAGCCCCGCGCAGTTGACGACGTGCTCGGCGTACACCGTGCCCTTGTCGGTGACGACGTCCCAGCTGCCGTCGGTGCGTGGGTTCAGCTCGAGCACGCGCGTGAAGCGCTCGACCGACGCACCGAGCTTGCGCGCCGCCTTGACGTAGGCGTGCGTCGTGCCCGAGGGATCGCAATGCCCGCCGTCGGCTCGCCACAACGCGCCGATGAAATGCTGCTTGTCGATCAGCGGATTCAGCTCGACCGCCTCGTCGAGCGAGATCATCTCGGTTTCCATGCCGAGGTAGCGTGCGCGCGAACAGATCAGCTTCAGGCTGTCGAGTTCGCCCTGCGTCGCGGCGAGCATCAAGCCGCCGTTGGGGTGCAACCCGCAGGATTGCCCCGAAAGCTCCTCGATCTCGCGGTAAAGGTCGATCGTGTACTTCTGCAGCCTGGAGATGTTCGCTTCACCGTTGAAGGTGTGCATGCCGCCGGCGGCGTGCCAGGTCGAGCCTGACGTCAGTTCGCTCTTTTCGATCAGGAGCACGTCGGTCCATCCCGCCCGAGCGAGGTGGTACAGGACGCTGGCGCCAACGACGCCGCCGCCGACGATGACAGCCCTGGCAGAAGCCTTCATGCAGTTCGTTCTCCGCGTGGACGGGCGATGTGACCATGCCGCCCCAGGATTGACAAGCACTGCTCGGGGACCCTGGCCTCGTGCGCCAGGGCGGGCACGGCGGTGACTTTATTATTACCGTCGTTATAATATGGCGGCGGCTCCAGGGCCCGCGATCCCGCGGCCGACCCGCGCTGTCAATCGACACACCAAGGGGAACCGCATTGAACCCTGAAGTCTTCATCACCTGTGCCGTGACCGGCGACGACACCAAGGTCGCCAAGAGCCCCCACTGTGCGATCACGCCGGAACAGATCGCCGCGACCGCCATCGCGGCGGCACAGGCCGGTGCGGCCATCGTCCACATTCACGTGCGGGATCCGGCGACCGGCACGTTCAGCATGGAGACTCGCCACTACCGCGAAGTGGTCAAGCGCATCCGTGAGAGCGACACTGACGTCATCGTCAACCTTACCTGCGGCATGGGCGGCTACATCGTCATCGGCGAGAACGGGCTCAAGGACACGCCGGCGCCGGGCAGCGACTTCGTGACGCAGGAAGAGCGCATGCAGCACGTGATCGAGCTGTGTCACGAAGGCCTGTACCGGCCCGACATCGCGACACTCGACTGCGGCAGCCTGAACTTCGGCGACGCCAGCCGCGCATACGTCTCGACGCCGAACTACCTGCGCAAGGGCGCGCAGATCGCCCGCGACCTCGGCGTGAAGCCCGAACTCGAGGTCTTCGATACCGGCAACCTCTGGTTCGTGAAACAGATGGTCAAGGAAGGCCTGCTCGACGCCCCGACGCTGATCCAGCTGTGCATGGGCATCCCCTACGGCGCGCCGGCGGACACCGGGCACCTGGTTGCGATGGTCAACTCGCTGCCGGCCGACAGCATCTGGAGCTCGTTCGCCATCAGCCGCATGCAGATGCCGTGGGTGGCGCAGTCGGTGCTGCTTGGCGGCAACGTCCGCGTCGGCCTCGAGGACAACCTCTACCTGAGCAAGGGCGTCTACGCCAGCAATGCCCAGCTGGTCGAACGGGCGCGCACGATCATCGAGGCGATGGGCGCCCGGATTCTGACGCCCGCCGAGACGCGGGAACGCCTGCGCCTGCGCTGAGCCAGGCATGAGCTGGCGTCCATCGGTTTACCGCTGCGGCATCGAGTCGCAGTGGATCGATTACAACGGGCACCTGCGCGACGCCTATTACACGCTGGTGTTCAGCCAGGCGATCGACGCGCTGATGGACGAGGTCGGGCTCGATCCCGACTACCGCGCGCGCACGAGCTGCACGCTGTACACCCTCGAGATGCACGTGCACTACCTGGACGAGGTCAAGTCGACCGACGAGATCAGCGTGAGTGCGCGGGCCATCGGCGTCGACTCGAAGCGCATCCACCTTGCACTGGCGTTGCACTGCGCGCGTCTCGCGGAGCCCGCTGCCCTGGGCGAGTTCATGCTGCTGCACGTCCAGCAGGCCCCCACGGTGCGCAGCGCGGTGTTCCCACCCGAGATCCAGCAGCGGCTCGAGCAGTGGCTCGCCGCGGACGCGCAGTCCCCGTTGCCGGCGCTCGGGTCACGTACGATGACACTCCCCCGCCGCTGAAATTGCGACGGCCGCCAGGAGCTCCATGAACCCACCCGAACTGCAGCGCCTGCTCGTCCCGCGCACGATCGCGCTGATCGGGTCTGGTGCGTGGACGGACGCCGTCGCCGCTGGAGCGAAAACAATCGGCTATCCCGGCGAGATCTGGCGCGTGCATCCGACGCGATCCTCGCAGCCGAGCGCCCGCTATTTCCGCTCGGTCGACGAGCTTCCGGCAGGACCGGACTCGGCCTTCATCGCAGCTCCTAATCACGAGGTGCCGGCCATTGCTGCAGCGCTCGCCCAGCGTGGTGCGGGTGGCTTCGTGTGTTTCAGTTCCGGCTTTGCGGAAACCGCCAAGCCGACCGGGGAGCAACTGACGCGCGAGCTCGAGCAGGGCGCTGGTGCGTTGCCGTTCCTGGGACCGAACTGCTACGGCATGGTCAATTTCTTCGATCGCGTCGCGCTGTGGCCCGACCAGGTCGTAGGCGAATCGCCCGCACGCGGAGTGGCCCTGATCTCCCAGAGCGGCACGATTGCGCTGACGCTGATGTTCAACGACCGGTCGCTGCCGATCGGTTACCTGATCACCGTCGGCAACCAGACCCGCCTCGCTGCCGAGGACTTGATCGACGTGCTCTGCGACGATCCGCGTGTCACCGCGTTCGGCCTGTACCTCGAAGGCATCAAGGACACGGCGGGAT
>JBAVIQ010000300.1:0-5303 GCA_049687035.1 Steroidobacteraceae bacterium | reverse complement strand
CCACCTCGGCGCCCTCGCGTTGCAGCTTCAGCGTGATCTGACCCGACTCGGGCTTGCCGGCTGCGATGCGTTCGGCAGGCATTTCCAGTCCGTGGACCACTGCGTTGCGCAGCATGTGCTCGAACGGCGGCAGCATGCGCTCGAGCACCTGCCGGTCGAGTTCGCCGGATGCGCCTTCCACGATCAGCTCGGCCTTCTTGCCCGCTTCGGTCGCAGCCTGCCGCAACAGGCGAGTGAGACGCTGCACGTGCCGCTGGAACGGCACCATGCGCGTGCGCATCAGGCCGTTCTGCACTTCGGTGATGACGCGGCCCTGCTGCTGCAGCAGGTTCTGCGTGTCCCGATTGAGCTGGGCGAGCAGCCCCTCGATGCTGGCGACGTCACTGACGGACTCGGCCAGCGCGCGCGAGAGCTGCTGAATGTTCGAATACCGATCGAGCTCCAGCGGATCGAAATCGCTGCGGTGCACCTGGTCGTCGGTTTGATGCTTGTTGAGGATCTGCGCCTCGGTCTCCATCTCGAGCTTGCGCAGCTGCTCGCGCAGCCGGGTGACGGTGCGGTCGAGCTCGGCAAGGTTGAACTCGATCGATGTCATCTGCTGCTCGATGCGCGCGCGGAAGATGCTCACTTCGCCCGCGTTGTTCAGCAGGTCGTCGAGCAGGTCCGCGTCGACACGCGCCAGCTCGCCGCGTTCCGTCGGCGCAACGGGTTCGCGCCCCGGCAGCACCGGTGTGTGCGCCGTTGCGGCGACCTCGTACGTGCCGGGCAGCTGCGACGGGGTTGGCACCACGAAACGCGCGGGCTGCGGCGCGACCACTTCGAGCGGACGAACGGGCCCGGCATCAGGACGCTCGAGCTCGGCGGGTGCAGCGGGTGCAGCGGTTGCGGCAGCCAACTCGTCGGCAGGCAACGATTCCTCGGCAAAGATCGCCGCAAACTCTTCCTCAGCGGCAGTGGCAATGTCTGCTTCTGCCGGCTCCACCGCCGGTTCTGCTGGCGCCTCGACCTGTGGCGTCTCGAGCACGATCTCTTCGACCGGCAGCTCGGCTGCCGCGTCGGGTTCGACTGCGACGTGTTCGATGACCTCGGGCGGCACGACCGCGCGTTCGATGAACTCGGCAGGCGGCACGATCGGCGCCGATGCAAGCACTGGCTCCATGGGTGCAACAGTCGCTGGCACCGCTGCCAGCGCCCGGATCCGCAGGATGAGGTCGCGTGCGGACGGCAGGCGTTGACCCGAGTTGGCCATCTCGCGCATCCGGTGCAACTCGTCGAGCGAGCTCTGCAGCACGTCGAACGCAGCGGCATCGGCCGCCGACGTGCCCGCTTCGATCGCGGCCAGGAACGATTCGACTTCGTGACTCAGGTCGCCCATGGTGCGGATGCCCGCCATGCGGGCACCGCCCTTGAGCGTGTGCAGCAGTCGCTTGAGCTCGGTGACCTGCGCTTGGTCCGCGCGATCGGCCCGCCAGCGTCCAAACGCAGCCTCGGACTGTTCGAGCAGCTCGGTCGCTTCCTCGCCGAAGATCGCGGCGATGTCCGCGTCGAAGTCTTCACCGAAGCCGGGTGCATCGTCCTCCGGCAACGGCAGGTTGAAAGTCGGGGCGGGCGGTTCGACCGGCGCGCCGGGCGCGACATCCAGCAGTGCGGCCAGCGCTTCGTGCGGAGCCGTGTGATCGATGTCCGGCTCAGACGAACGCAGTGCTTCGTCGGTCAGTTGCGGCAGCGCCGGGTCCGTGAGTTCCTCGGCCGACACTGCCGCGGCGGCGTCGATGATCACGGACAGGTCCGGCGCGGCAGGCGTGCCCGGCTGCCAGGACTGCGCGAGCGTGCGTTCCGCCGCATCGGCAAGCCGCGCAAGCTCCGCGTCGAGCTGTCGATCCAGCGCCACCCAACCTGCTGTCAGCCGCGTCTGCTCGGGGAAGAAGCCGGTGTTCTCATCGACGTGCTCGGACACTGTCTCGAGCAACCGCACGGTGTCGTGCAGCAACGCGAGCGCGTCGCTGCTCATGCCGTGGCCGTGGTCGAAGAGCTTGCGGACGAAATGCTCCATCGGCTCGGCGACCTTGATGCCCTGGCGCGCCCCGGCCGTCTTGGCGATGCCGCTCAGCGTGTGGCAGGCCCGATAGAGTGCTTCCGAAACCATGTGCGGCGCGGCGCCACGGGCGCAACGCTCGAGGAACTGACGCACGACCAGGATATGGCCGGCGGTTTCCTTGCGGAAAATTTCGCGCAGCACCGGATCCATGGCCGGCTCTTCCAGCGGAGCCGCCGCAGCCTCGGCCACTCGCTGTTCCGCAGCGGTCGGTGCGGGCGGGGGCGCCGGCACGGCAGTGGCTGGCAACGCCGGCCCTTCGCGGCCCGACAGGGCGTCGGCTCGCGTCATGATCGCGGCGATGTCGATACTGGCCAATTCACCGCCGTCGATCTCGTCGATGAGCTGCGGCATGGCCGCGACAGCGTCGCGCACGATGGACACGATGTCCGGCGAACGCAGCAGCGTCTGGCTGATCACGCGATTCAGCAGCGACTCGATGCTCCAGGAAAATTCGCCGATGCGTTGCGCGCCGACCATGCGCCCGCTGCCCTTCAGCGTATGGAACGCGCGGCGCAGGTCGCGCAGGGCTGCGGCGTCCTGCGGGTTCTGCTCCCACTGCGGGTACAGCACGGCGAGGCGCGTCGCGTTCTCGCGTGCTTCCTCTACGAACAACTGCAGGAATTCGGGGTCGGCACTCGTGACCACGACCGGCGACGGCACTGACGGCCGGGCGACCGCAGCGGGTGCAGGCGCTTCGATCGCTGCGGCGGGCGCAGCAACCTGCCCGTCCGCGGGCTTCGTCTCGCGGAGCGGGATCACGCGCGCAAGCGAGGGCTCCAGCTCGGCGAGACGCGCTTCGGCGGCGTCGAGCATCTGCCACTGGTCGGCACGGCCGGCCTGCAGTGTCTCCATGTAGTACTCGACGGCGACCACTGCATCGGCCAGCCGCTCGAGGCGGAGCGGACTCAGCGACTGCTCGTCGGGACGTACGATCGTGCCCAGCGCCCGACCGACTCGTTCCATGACTTCGACCGCACGCTGCTTGCCGAGCATCAGCAGTCCGGCCGTGATCCCGCGCACGAGCTGCGGCACCTGGTCGAGGCCCTGCGCCTCGGCGGGCGCCGACAGGGAATGCGTCACCGCTTCCTTGATCCGCGCCATGTTGACGATGCACTCGCGCAGCACGGCTTCCTGCACGAGGCGGAATTCCTCGTCCGTCGGCTCGCCCGCCGAATCCGCGGACGTCGCTTCGGGCAGGATCAACCGCACGAGCTGCGCGTCGAGACTGTCTTCGACGGCGATCAGGGCGGCCGCGATGCTGAGCAGCGCCGTGTCGTCCGGTGGGATGCGGCGTTCGACGATCGCCTTCAGCGAATCGAGTTCGCCTTCGACGCGCGCGCGCAGCGCTCCGAGCCCGAGCACGCCGAGCGTGTCGCTGATCTTGCGCAGCATCTCGAGCTGCGGCTGCAGGTCGTCCACGTGCGTGGCGCCCTTGCGCACGAAGATGTCGAGGACATCCTTGACGCGAGTGAGGTCCTCGCGGATGGCAGCGGCAACGGTGCGCATCAGCCGCACGCTCGGTGCAGACAGCGCCTCGGCCGCGTCGGTCGCGGTGGCGTCGGCGGCAGCCACCATATCGTGCAGACTGAACGACTCGCGCACCGCGGCAACGCGCTCGCCGGCCGCGGTGCTCTGCGCGACGTAATACAGCAGGTTATTGAGCACCTCGACTGGCGGCGACGCGGAATAGCGCCGCTCGCCCTCCTGCAGACGCTTCAGCTCGCGGTCGACGTGACCGAGCACGCGCTTGACCGACACGTTCGGCGCGACCCCGCCAGCCTGCAACGCTTCGAGCAGTGCACCGACGACCCACCACAGCTGGAACAGCGGTTGCGTCGAGGCCGCCCGCTCGAACTGCATGGCGATTTCAGCAAGATGGTGGAGGTTCTCTGCGACCTGTTCGCCGCGGATCCAGCCTAGCAATGCGATCTGGAACCGCGGACGCAACCGCTTGGCGAGCTCCGCCACTTCACGGTCGCTGACGGGCGGCGACGATGGCTTCGGCTGTTCGTTCGAACGCAGGTTGAGCAGCAGCAGGGTGCCTTCCGACAGCAATGCGCCGCCACGGACGGCGCGCAGGTCGTTGAGCAACGGCAGCAGCACGAGTGGCAGGTCGCGCGCGCCAGTCGCGACGCGTTCCACGTACGACGGCAACTGCTCCATCGCCCGCATCAGCGCATCGAGACCGTCCGAATCTGCCCTGCCCTCACCGGAATGCACGTCGACGTAGCGGGCGACGAATTCCATTTCCTCGGCCAGCAGCGCGCCACCGTAGACCTCGGCGAGGCGCAGCGCACCGCGGGCCAGATGGATGTGCGCAGCAAAGCGATGCAGCGCGCCCCGGTCGTCGGGACGCTCGGAAAAAGCCTCCAGCGCCACGCGCGCTTCGTTGAGCTCGGACGCGACTTCGCGCGAGATCACCTGCAACGAGGCGTGGGCCTCGTCGACCGTGGCGAGCAGCATCGGCTCCTGGTTCACGCTGGGCAGTCCGTTTGCTCAGCCAGCGAGGCTGCCGATGCGACGGATGCGATCCGCGCCCGGTTCCGCCGCGGCCGGCGGCTCGTCTGACTTGAGCGCGGGGAACTCGCCCGTCACGCTCGTCATCATCGAGCCGGGCAACCGGAAACCGGTCACCGACTTGCGCAACTGGGCTGCGAGTTCGGCGAGCTTGCCGATCGACGTGGACGTGGCCGTGGTGCTCTCGGCCGTCTGCGAGCTGATTTCGCGCAGCACCTGCATGTTGCGCGAGATGCTCTGTGACACGCCGGCCTGCTGGCGCGAGCTGGCGGAGATGTTCTGCACGAGGCTCGCGATCTGGTTCGAGACCTGTTCGATCTCCTCGAGCGCGGCGCCCGCGTTTTCCGCGAGCAGCGCGCCGCCCACGACGTCGGTCGTCGTGCGCTCCATCGACACAACGGCCTCGTTCGTGTCCGCCTGGATCGTGCGCACGAGCACCTCGATCTGCTTGGTCGCGGTGGCCGCACGCTCGGCCAGCCGCTGGACTTCGTCGGCCACGACCGCAAAGCCACGACCGGCTTCACCCGCCATCGACGCCTGGATCGATGCGTTCAGCGCGAGGATGTTCGTCTGCTCGGCGATATCGTTGATCAGCTCGACGATGTTGCCGATTTCCTGCGAGCTCTCGCCGAGGCGCTTGATGCGCTTCGACGTCTCCTGGATGTTCTCGCGGATCGCGTTCATGCCG
>JBAVIQ010000299.1:0-2183 GCA_049687035.1 Steroidobacteraceae bacterium | reverse complement strand
GATTCGGGACCTTCCCCCGGGCGCGTGTCTGCCTTTCCAAGCCCGGGGGAAGGTCCCGGATCGACCGCTTGAAGCGGGCGCGTGTCTGCCTTTCCAAGCTCGGGGGAAGGTCCCGGATCAACCGCCTGCAGCGCGCGCGTGTCTGCCTTTCCAAGCTCGGGGGAAGGTCCCGGATCGACTGCTCGTAGCGACCACGTCCCTCCAAACGACGCGGGAGAGGGAGCAGGACAGGTAAGATTCGCGCATGCCGTCCCCCCGCGTAGTGCTCGCGCTCTCCGGCGGCGTCGATTCCGCCGTCTCCGCCGTGCTGCTGCAGCGCGCAGGCTATGACGTGCACGCGCTCTTCATGCGCAACTGGGACGAAGACGAGGACGGCTATTGCACGGCGGCGGCCGACCTGCAGGATGCGCGACGCGTCTGTGACGATCTCGGCATCCCGCTGCACGCCGTCACCTTCGCGGCCGAGTACCGCGAGCGCGTCTTCCAGCATTTCCTCGACGAGCTGGCGGCCGGCCGCACGCCAAATCCGGACGTTGCCTGCAATCGCGAGATCAAGTTCGGCGTCTGTTACGAGCATGCGATGCGCCTCGGCGCCGACTGGTTCGCCACCGGCCATTACGCGCGCATGCAGGATGGCCGGTTGTTGCGCGGACTCGATCGCGGCAAGGACCAGACGTATTTTCTGCACACGGTGCCGGGAGCAATGCTCGCGCGCACGCTGTTTCCCATCGGCGACCTGCCGAAGGAAGCCGTCCGCAGGCTCGCGCACGAACATGCGCTGCCCGTGCACGATAAGCGCGACAGCACCGGCATCTGCTTCATCGGCGAGCGTCCCTTCGCCGAATTTCTCGCGCATTACCTTCCCGCGCAACCCGGTCCCATCGAAACACCGGAAGGCAGACGGCTCGGCACTCACCGTGGCCTGATGTATTACACGCTGGGCCAGCGCCAGGGCCTCGAGGTCGGCGGCGTGCGCGGCGCGGCCGAGAAGCCGTGGTATGTCGCAAGAAAAGACCTGCAGCGGAACACGCTCGTGGTCGTGCAGCAGCACGAGCACCCGCTCCTGCTCTACAACGAATTCAGCACTGAACCCGCGCATTGGATTGCGGGCGCGGCACCGGCCGCCCAGTTCCGCTGCGCCGTGAAGACCCGCTATCGACAGGCTGACCAGGCCTGCGAGGTCCGTCTACTGCCCGACGGCCGCTGCAGCGTCCGCACCGAAGTGGCGCAGCGTGCGGTCACGCCCGGTCAATCGGCTGTTTTCTACCAGGGCGACGAATGCCTGGGCGGCGCCGTCATCGCGGACATTCCGGAGTTGGCCCTCAAGGTCGAATCCGTGCGGGCTTCCGGGCTATAATTCCGCGGTTAACCGCTGCGTATTCCGCCCCGGAGGTTCCATGCGAGACAGCTTCAAGACCCGTACGACGCTTGCCGTCGGCAACCAGTCGTACGAGATTCACAGCCTCCCGGCGCTGCAGGGCCACGACCTCGCCCGCCTGCCCTTCTCCCTCAAGATCCTGCTCGAGAACCTGCTGCGGTTCGAAGACGGCGTGAACGTCACGCAGAAGGACATCGAGGCGCTGCTCAAGTGGGACGCCAAGGCGGCCCCGAGCTACGAAATCGCTTTCACGCCCGCGCGCGTGATCATGCAGGACTTCACCGGCGTGCCGGCCATCGTCGACCTCGCCGCAATGCGCGAAGCGATGATCCGCCTCGGCGGCAACCCGCAAGAAATCAACCCGCTTGCCCCGGCCGAACTAGTCATCGACCACTCGGTGCAGGTGGACAACTACGGCACCGCGGATTCGCTTGCCAGGAACAACGCGACCGAGTTCGGCCGCAACGTCGAACGCTATTCGTTCCTGCGCTGGGGCCAGACGGCGTTCAGCAACTTCAAGGTCGTGCCGCCGAACACCGGCATCGTGCACCAGGTCAATGTCGAACACCTCGCGCGCGTCGTCTTCGCCGAGGACAAGAATGGCGTCAAGCGTGCGTTTCCTGACACGCTCGTCGGCACCGACTCGCACACGACGATGGTCAACGGCCTCGGCGTGCTCGGCTGGGGCGTTGGCGGCATCGAGGCCGAGGCCGCAATGCTCGGCCAGCCGGTCACGATGCTGATCCCGCAGGTCATCGGCTTCCGCCTGAAGGGCGCCCTGCCCGCCGGCGCGACGGCCACCGAC
>JBAVIQ010000298.1:0-3102 GCA_049687035.1 Steroidobacteraceae bacterium | reverse complement strand
GGACAGGTCCTGCCGCTCGGCCAGCCAGGCGAGATCGCGATACGCGGCCCGCAGGTGATGGCGGGGTACTGGAACCGTCCGGACGAGACCGCGAAGGTGATGACCCCCGACGGGTTCTTCAAGTCGGGCGACATCGGCATCATGGACGAGCGCGGCTACATCAGGATCGTGGACCGCAAGAAGGACATGATCCTGGTGTCGGGTTTCAACGTGTACCCGAACGAAATCGAGCAGGTGATCACGACGCATCCCGGCGTCGTGGAATGCGCTGCCATCGGCGTGCCCGATGAGCGGTCCGGCGAGGCCGTCAAGGTGTTCGTCGTGCGCAAGGATCCCGCGCTCACCGTCGAGCAGCTCATGGAGTTCTGCAAGGAGAACTTCACGGGCTACAAGAAGCCGAAGTACATCGAGTTCCGCGACGAGCTGCCGAAGAGCAACGTCGGCAAGATCCTGCGGCGCGAGCTCAGGGACGAAGCGGTAGCGGCTGCTCAGGCGCGCAGTGCGTGAGGGCGGCGGGGGAAGGGGAGGAAGGGAGGAAGGGGAGGAAGGGGAGGAAGTAGAGGAAGTAGAGGAAGTAGAGGAAGGAGTTAGTCGGACTTCCTCCCCTTCCTCCCCTTCCTCTCCTTCTCGCGGCCTACTGCCCGCGGAACTGCGGCGGACGCCGCTGCATGAACGCCTGCATCGCCTCGCCGAGGTCCTCGGAGTGCAGGAACGCGGCGTTCCACACGGCGACGTAGTCGAGATTGGCGTCCACTTCGCGGCGCGATGCGAAACCGAGCACGTGCTTTGAACCCTGCACGGCGAGCGGTGAGTTGGCCGCGATGGCCGCTGCCAGTTCTCGCGCACGCGCCATCAGCGCCGCCGGATCCGGCAGCACGTCGTTGATCAGCTGTACCTCGCGCGCACGCTGCGCGCTGTAATCGCCTCCGGTGAAAATCCATTCGCGTGCGGCGCCGTCGCCGATAACGCGCGGCAGTCGCTGCAGCGAGCCGACGTCAGCCACCATCGCGATGCGCGTCTCGCGGACCGAAAACGTCGCTTCTACCGAAGCCAGCCGGATGTCGCATGCGGTGATCAGGTCCATCCCCGCGCCGATGCACGCGCCGTGCACGGCCGCGATGACGGGCTTGTTGGTGTTGGCGAAGCTCGAGCACGTGTCCTGGTACGCGCGAATGTCGTCGTACAGCTGACGACGCTTGGCGACCGCCGAGCCTTCGCCGCCCGTCAGTGAGCCGCCGCTGCCGAGACCCTGCGCGTGGTCCATCAGGTCGATGCCGGCGCAGAAGGCTTTGCCCTTGCCGGCCAGCACGATCACGCGCACGTCCGGATCGGCGTCGAGCGCAGCCACGGCCTCGGGAATGCTGTGCCACAGGGCGCGATGCAGTGCGTTCAGCTTTTCGGGACGGTCGAGGAACAGCGTGGCGATGCCGCCATCACGCTCGATGGCGAGGTTGGCAAAGGGCTCAGGCATGGTGTTGCTTCCGGCGAGGGCTCAGTTGGTGCGTCGGCGCGTCGAGCGACGGGCCAGTCCCATCGCGCTGCGCACCAGGATGTCGGTGGCGCCTGGGGCGAGTGCGCCCAGTTTCTCGAGCAACGCGCCACCCGGCGGCACCGCGACTTCGGCCAGCTTGAGGCGGACGGCCGCGAAGACGGCCCACACGACCCATGCCGTCGGCATGTTGAGCGACTTTGGCCAGAACCCTTCGGTCGTCGGGTCCAGCGCGGCCGCTTCAGCCATCGGCGTATCGATGACGCCCGGCAGCACGAGCGATACGCCGACGTTGCTGCCCAGCAGTTCCGTGCGCAGCGCCTCGGTCAGGCCGACGAGCGCAAACTTGCTCGCACAGTAACCACCGAGCGGCGAGAAGCCGCGACGGCCCGCAAGCGACGCGACGTTGACGATGTGCCCGCCTGAGTCCTGCTTCTGCATCTGCTTCACGGCCGCCTGCAGCACGTGCAGTGCGCCGAAGAGATTGACGTCGAGCATGCGCTGCAGGTCGGCGGGGTTGATGTCGACGACCTTCGCCGGCAGCAGCACGCCCGCATTGTTGACCACGACGTCGACGCTGCCGAAGCGCTGCACAGCCTTGCGGAAGCAGGCAGCGACGGCGGTGGGGTTGGTGACGTCCGTCGCGACCGAGAGCGCCTCCGCGCCGGCCGCGCGCGCCTGGCGCGCCACCTTGGCGAGTGCTGCGGCCCGGCGGGCAACCAGCACGACGTTGGCGCCGGCCGCGGCGAAGGCGAGCGCCGTTTCGCGGCCGATACCGCTCGAGGCGCCCGTGACGAGGACGGTCTTGCCGTCGAAGCGCAGGGCTGGGAGTTTCATGACCGAAGCCTAGCGCGTTCATACGACGGCTCCTAGGCTCGGGCCGCTGCGGCCGTCCCTCTCCCGCGGAACGGGAGAGGGAGGCGCCGGACTCGGTCTACCTGGCTACTGCAGGACGGCGGCAACCGGGACGTGCTTGTAGCCCAGTTCCTTCGCCACGGCAGCATTCGTGATCTGGCCCTCGTGGACGTTCAGGCCGTTCGCGAGGTGCGGGTCGGCGTGCAGCGCCTTCTTCCAGCCGAGGTCTGCCAGCCTGCGCGCAAACGGCAGCGTGGCGTTGTTGAGCGCGAACGTCGACGTGCGCGGCACGGCGCCCGGCATGTTGGCGACGCAGTAGTGGATCACGTCGTCGATGACGTACGTGGGGTCAGCGTGCGTCGTCGCCTTGCTGGTCTCGAAGCAGCCGCCCTGGTCGATCGAGATGTCGACCAGCACCGAGCCCGGCTTCATGCGGCGAACCATGTCGCGAGTCACGAGCTTGGGTGCCGCGGCGCCGGCAATCAGCACTGCGCCGATCACGAGGTCGGCTTCCATGACCAGCGTGTCGATGTGTTCCTGCGTGGAGTATTCCGTCCGCAGCGTCGCGCCGAAGATCGACGACAGTTCGCGCAGTCGCTTCACGGAACGATCGACCACCGTGACGTCCGCGCGCAGGCCCACGGCCATCTCGGCCGCATGCGTGCCCGACACGCCGCCACCCAGGATCACGACCTTGGCGGGGGCCACGCCCGGCACGCCGCCGAGCAGGATGCCGCGGCCGCCGTTCGCCTTCTGCA
>JBAVIQ010000297.1:0-6985 GCA_049687035.1 Steroidobacteraceae bacterium | reverse complement strand
CACCATGTGGTGGCAGGTGCGCTACAGTGACGATCAGAGCCAACTGATCTGTTACAAGGATGCTCCCGACCCCGTGGCGGACCCCTTGCTCCAGACCGTCAACTGGAACTCCGAAAGCCTTGATTTTCCGATTGTGCCCAGTATCGGCGCAGAGTTTCCACGCGGCGGTTATGGCCGGGAGAAACGCGACAAGGGTTGGGATGGTTTTCGAATCCTGCAGCCTGGGTCGCCCATCTTCCGCGGCTTGAAAATCCAACGTCGTGACGTCATTCACATGCCTACCGTGGAATACGACGGCGCTCCACTGCTCAATAATCCGGTGACCGAAGGCGAGCCCCAACTGGATCTGGCCGCTCTTGGTGCCTTCCGCGCAGAACTCATCGGTTACGACTATGGGGCACGTGGTGGCGCCGACACGGTAGGTACCTGGCTCGTCTACCAGAGAACTTCGTCGTCCGGCATCGTGATTAATGGCGCATCGACAAATTGGTGCTCTGCAAGCGCTCTCGAAGGCAAATCCGCAGCGCAGGTCAAGCAAATCATATTGAACATGATCGAACTGCTGCTGGGTTCCGAGCCCGTCTTCACGAACTGAACGACGTTTGCGGCCGTCGTCTGCGTGGTCCAGCCGGTTATGCGGCAGCGGTCCAGGATTCGTGTCGGCCGCCACTCGTCGTGCACTGCCACCTCTACGGCGAGTGAGGCAGTTGCAGGTGCGCCCGCCGATGCCGCAGCAGTAACTACAGGGCGGATCGCGCCGCCCACTGCCCGCCGCCGGTTGGTTGCCGCTCGCCGGTGGTGGCGGGCTCGGCTAACCGAGACGACGACAAGCGCCTCCTGGGATGGTGCCCCGGGCGGGAGTTGAATCTGCAACCTGCCTCGTAGGAGTACCGGCCGGCAAAACTTTAGCAATAACAGGCAACTGCAAGCCATTGTTTTTAATAGGTCGAGGTTGTTGCATGGTGTTGCTCGCCATGCCTGTTCCGGTGAGCAACTGCGCCTTCCCCTGCGAGTGCGCTGCTGGGACTGCGGCGAGATCGGACCGCCGTGCGATGCGTGTTGTCACGGCTCATCCCGTCGTCGGGTCGCGGAGCTTGCCTGGTCGAACATCTGCGCCAGCTGCTCGCTCTGCTTCTGGGTGGGCCGCTTACGTGCGACGCGGTGCTTGTATGTCCACTCATCCGTATCCGCGTGCCATGTCGCGAGCACCTTGTTGTGGTGGCAGGCGATCTCGGTAACCGGGACCGGCGATGCCCTGCTCACGCGCCAGCAACTCTCACAGACCTGCTCTGGTCGTTTCACTTGACTGCCCAATGACTAGCCTTTGTTGGCTGACGCAGCATGTACCGCGACCCGAGCCTCGTGCAACCGGACGGGTGGCTTGCCGTCCGCGGCAGCGAAATCGTAAGGGCAAGAAGGCCCCAGGGGGGCCGTTCGCTTCGATTCGATGGTCGCGGGGGCATGCTGCAGCTCCGCTCCGGCCGACGCCCCGCGCAACGGGATGGATGGACCCAGGCGTCCTGCCTCGCGCAGCAGACTCGGCAGCTGTCGCAGCGCATAGCGCTGCACCCCGTGCGTCGCCCGCTTGTGCCTGAGATACTTCGGGGCATGCTGAACCGATTCCCATTCGCTGCGGCTCCTGTGTCATCCCGCCGCAGAGGCCGACCGGGCAGATTGTTCGCGTTCGCAGTGCTCGGCCTCTGTGTTGGCGTCTCGAGTCTCGCGTCGGAGTTCAACCCCGTGCGGACCGAGCCGGCGACGGCTGCAGAGGACGGCTCCGGTCGGGTAATCGTCAAGTTCCGTAGCACGGTGGCGGCACCCGCTGCTGACAAGGTCACGGCGGCAGGCATTGCGGCGCAGAAAGTCGCGGCGCTGTCGGGACGGTCCGGGATCGCTTTCACGCAGGCTCGGCGACTCGGCCCGTTGCTGCAGGTGCTCGAGATCGCGGCGCCGGCCACCCGCGCAAACGTGGACGCGCATCTTGCGATCCTGCGCGCCGACCCGGACGTCGAGTTCGCCGAGCCCGACCTGCGGCGTTTTCCGCACGCGGTGCCTGACGATCCGTTGTTCGGCGGCCAGTGGTACCTGCGGAATTCCGCGTCGACCCCGAGCGCAGTCGACGCGGTGAGCGCGTGGGATATCACGACGGGCAGCTCGGGCGTGATCGTCGCGGACCTGGACACCGGCGTTCGCTACGATCACCCGGACCTGCTGCGGGCCGGCGAGGGAGGCAAGCTGCTGCCAGGCTATGACTTCATCCGCAACTCGGGCGAGGCGAACGACGGCGATGGTTGGGACCCGGATCCCTCCGATCCCGGCGACTGGGTGACGGCGGCCGAGGCGGCGAGCGGGGTTTTCGGCTCCTGCCAACCGGGCGACAGCTCATGGCACGGCACGCGCGTCGCGGGAATCATCGGGGCGCTCGCAAACAACTCTCGCGGCATTGCCGGGCTTGGCTGGAATGGCTGGATCCTGCCGGTGCGTGCGCTCGGTAAGTGCGGAGGCTCGGACTCCGACATCCTTGCGGCGATGTTGTGGTCTGGCGGGGTGCCTGTGGACGGCGTGCCGTCGAACCCCTACCCAGCGCGAATCATCAACATGAGCCTTGGCGGGCGGGGCAGTTGCCTGCAGTCCTACAGCACCGCGATCGGCCAGCTCGCCGCGCGTGGGACACTCGTCGTCGCGTCGGTCGGCAACGAGGGCAGCGTCGTCGTCTCTCCTGCCAACTGTCCGGGCGTGGTCGGCGTCGCCGGCATCCGCCACGTCGGCACGAAGGTGGGTTTCAGTAACCTCGGCCCGGGCGTTGCCCTCGGCGCGCCGGGCGGCAACTGCGTCAACATCGGCCCGGGCGAGCCCTGCCTCTATTCGATCGACACGACGACGAACCTGGGCATGCAGTCGCCGACAGCGAGCGGTTACACCGATCAATTCCGGTTCAACGTCGGAACGAGCTTCTCCGCACCGATCGTCTCGGGCATCGCCGGCCTGATGGTGTCCATCAACGGTCGGCTGTCACCGGCGCAACTGCTGGAGCGTCTCCAGGAAGGCGCTACGCGCCCTTACCCTCTATCCACGGACCCGACGATTCCGACCTGCCGGGTTCCGACTGACGCAAGCGACATCCAGGCGTCCGAGTGTGTGTGCACCGCGCAGACTTGCGGCGCGGGTATGGCCAACGCACTCGGCGCGATCCGTGCCGCGCTGCGGCCGGTGGCTGCGATTGCCGTCCCGTCGTCCGTGTCGCCCGGGCAGGACGTGGTGCTCCGTGGCAGTGGCAGCGGCGCGGCGTGCAATCGCAGCGTGGTCCGCTATTCGTGGACAGTGCTCGATGGCGGCACGCCACCGCCCGGAATCGTCGGCGCGGAGACGGATACGGCAGTCGTGGTGGCACCTGCGACGGGTTCGTATACGCTGCGCCTGCGGGTTACTGATGATGCAGGCCGCGATGATACGGCGGACGTCGTCGTGAGCCCGGTGGCCGCGATCACGGCAGCGCCGCCTGACGCGGGCGGCCCAGCGTGCCCGACGCCCATCTCGATTGCTCGGCCGATAGTCGTCTCCGTGTCTCCGACCGCCGCCGACCTGGTCGAGGGTGCCGGGTCGCAGACGTTTTCGGCGACGGTAACCAATACATCCGATCCGCGCGTGGACTGGTTCGTCAACGACGCGGCAGGCGGCAATGCGACTTTCGGTACGATTACGCCCGCCGGCCTCTACACCGCGCCTGCGTCAAGACCAAGTCCCGCCACCGTCACGATCCGTGCCGTCTCCGTTGCAGACCGCACGAGCTCGGCGACGGCAACAGTCACGATATCGCCACCGCTTCCCGTAATCGGCGGTGGCGGCGGTGGCGGCGGTGGCGGACGCACCGACCTGCTGCTGATCGCGCTCGCCCTCAGCGCGTTCGCTCGCCGCGGCAGAGCGTGCCCTTGAAGGCCATCATCGAGCCGTTCCGCATCGAGGTCGAATTGCGCCAGGCCGCACCGCGCCATGTACACCGCGGCGGACCATGATCGCGTCGCTGGGGCGGGTCTGCGGGATCTGCGAGACAGCGCCGGGAGAAGCAAATGATCCGTCGCAGGCTGACCGAGCACGTGAGGCGTCAGGACTGGTTCGCGGTCTTCCTCGACTTCGTGATCGTCGTCGGCGTCTTCATCGGCATCCAGGTCTCGAACTGGAACGCCACGCGGCAGGACCGCGCGCGAGCAGATCCATCTCGCGCGCATAGCCGAAGATCTGCGCGCCGACAGCGTCGAGATCGGCGAGATCGATCGCGTTTCGACCGTGCGCATTTCGGCGCTGGACTTCTTGCTGTGGAAGGCGATGGGTCGCGCTGCGCCGGAAGGCTTTCACTCCGCACGTGGATCGACTGATGCACCGCGGTTCGCGGTTGATCGGCGAGTGACTCACCCCGCCCTGCCCCGCGCAGCAGTGACAGTGGTTGCACCAGCGGGTCCGTCATGTGTCCTCGAAGAGCACGATCGGTAGGTAGTATGATGGCCCAAGACGCTCGCAGGGCTTACTCGGGCCTGCGGGGAATACCAACACGCCCGGCCCAGAGGATTCCAGGATGCTCACCAGGGACAAGCTCACCGACGCCGAGTGGCGCGCGGTCAGGAACACGCCGCATCACGTCATCGTCGCGGTGTCCTCGTCGGGCGGCAGCGCCTTCGACGACATGCTGGAGCGCCACGCCGGCCTGAAGTCCGTAGTGGACGCGATGCACAGCACCCATCCGCTGTTGCGCGAGATCGCCACGAGCACCGCGATCATGGCCGCGCAGGACGAGATCCGAAAATGGTATGACAAGCTGCCCGAGGCAGACCGCACACCCGCCGCGCTCCAGGACAAGGCGCTCGAGTCGATGCAGCAGGCGATGGCCGCGCTGACGGCGCGCGGCGCGCCCGATGACCGGCTGCTGTACGGTGACTTCGTGGTCGCCGCCGCGACGCGAGTGGCGCGCGCCGCGAAGGAAGGCGACCTGCTGGGTATCGACGGCGTGCGCGTGAGCCAGGCGGAGCAGGACTTCATCGCTCGCCTCAGCCAGGTGGCCCAGCTCCGCTCCGGCTGACGCCCCGCGCAACGCGACGGATGGACCGAGCGTCCTGCCTCGCGCAGCAGCCTCGACAGCTTTCGCAGCGCAGAACGTTCCCATGCGCTGCGGCTCAGCGGCGAAGTTGGTCAGTTACAGGTGCGTCCGCCGATCGACACGATCTTCGTAGAGTTCTGCAGTGGTGCCCCGGGCAGGAGTTGAACCTGCGACCTACCGCTTAGGAGGCGGTCGCTCTATCCACTGAGCTACCGGGGCATACAGTCCGGAGTGTGGCGGCGGAGTTGCCCGATGGGAAAAATGGTGGAGCGGAAGGGGATCGAACCCTCGACCTTCGCATTGCGAACGCGACGCTCTCCCAGCTGAGCTACCGCCCCACACGAGGGCGCGCATTGTAGCACCGGGTTGCCGCACCGCAACCGCAGTCTTGCAGGCCCGGTATGATTCACGCATGAACGTGCGAATCCGTGACGCAAAGCCTTCCGACCGGGAATTCCTGGCACACGGCAACGAGGCCATGGCACTCGAGACGGAGCACAAGCGGCTCGATCCGGTGACAATCCGCCGCGGCGTCGCTGCCGCCCTCGAGAACCCGGCACACGGCCGTTATTTCGTAGCTGAAGACGATGCGGGCAGTGCCGTCGGTCAACTCATGATCACGTACGAGTGGAGCGACTGGCGCAACGGCCAGTTCTGGTGGATTCAAAGCGTCTACGTCTCGCCTGCAGCGCGGCGCGGCGGTGTATTCCGCGCGTTGTATGATCACGTCGACACGCTGGCCCGCAGCACACCAGGCGTCATAGGGTTGCGGCTCTACGTCGAACTGGACAACGTGGCCGCACGCCGCACCTACGAACGTTGCGGCATGCGTGACGGCGGTTACCGCATCATGGAAGTGGATAACTCGGGCGCCATTCAAGGCGCCAACGAAGGAGATTGAACATGCTGAAGAAAGGAACCCAGGCGCCGGAATTCGACCTCGAAGACCAGGACGGCAAGCGCCATACGCTCAAATCGCTGCTCGCCAAGGGGCCGTTGATCCTCTATTTCTACCCCGCCGACTTCACGCCGGGCTGCACCAAGGAAGCCTGCACCTTCCGCGACCTGCAGAACGACCTCGTGCGGGCCAAGCTCCGCGTGGTCGGGGTCAGTCCGCAGGATGCCGAGTCGCACAAGAAGTTCGCGGCCAGGCACAACCTCAATTTCCCGTTGCTCGCCGACTCGGACAAGAAGGCGGTCAAGGCCTACGACGTGGACGGTCCGCTGGGATTCGGGGTGCGCCGCGGCACGTACCTGATCGGCGCGGACGGCAAGATCCAGGACTCGGTGCTGGCGGACCTGCGGATCGGGGCGCACGAAGAATTCGTGCAGACGGCGCTTGCGGCAGGCGCGGTCTGAGGAAGGGGTTAGGGGTTAGGGATTAATCGGAGGTCCGTTCAAGCCAAGTTTTTTGATATAAATCTGATATTTATTAGCACTATCTCGACGTTGATGCAGGTTTTGTCGGCGGCGTCGCCCGCCCATAACGCAGCCGCAGCACGCGGGTTTCACCCGGGCTCGGCATTACCACGACATAGATGGCATCGAACTCATCGTCGCGCATGGCGTAGTCGCTCCCGCTCAGCTGGCTGATCACACCCGGCAGAGTCGTCGCGTAACCCACCACGACCACCGTCTTGCCCCGGTGCTCCCGCTTGATGCGGGCGGCAAGGCCGGACCAGTCGCTGCTCGCGATGATGTTGATCGGCAGCTTGAACTCGTTGGCGACGGGCGCCGCGGTCTGCTGTGCCCGACGCGTATCGGCGGCATAGAGATAGTCGACCTTGCGATCGGCCAGCGCGTCGGCGATCAAGGCGCCCAGGGACGCCACGCGCTTTTCACCGGCCGGACTCAGGTCCGGATCACCCGAGGTACTTTCTCCGGCCTCGGCATGCC